>NZ_JBFBCI010000006.1:0-236628 GCF_040683095.1 Sphaerisporangium sp. NPDC051017 | reverse complement strand
TGATGACTGGGTTGATAGGCCGGGTGTGGAAGCATTGTAAGGTGTGGAGCTGACCGGTACTAATAGGCCGAGGACTTGACCATAAAGCGATTCCAATGCGTGGTCGGCAGGCTGCTGTGGCAGTGTTGTGGCAGGTTGTTGCGTGTGTGTTGGTGTGCTCGCGTCCACTGTGTGATCTCAGAGACAGCAAACCTGAGACCCGCATGATCTTGACCCTGGGGTTTTAGGGGTTGGGGTTGGTGCGCTCGGTTTGCCGCTCGAGGGGTTACGGCGGTTTTAGCGGAAGGGAAACACCCGGTTACATTCCGAACCCGGAAGTTAAGCTTTCCAGCGCCGATGGTACTGCACCGGGGACGGTGTGGGAGAGTAGGACACCGCCGGACAATTTTTTGATTGATGTAGGAGGGCCACCCGAGGTTTCGGGTGGCCCTCCTGCGTTTTCGGGGTGTTTTCTGTGCTTCCCGTGCCTGTTTGTGTTCGATCCGTGTGTGTTCGATCTGGTGGCCCGGTTGCCGGGTTCTGTTTGCTGGGTTGGTCAGGTTTTTTCGTGTGTGCTGGGGTGGTGCCGGCCGGGTTCTGGAGGGGGTTGTCTCCCCTCTGGGGCCCGGCTTTTTGCTTGCCCGGCCCCGGGTGCTGTCCGTGTCCCCGCGCTCAACCGCCCCTCTCCGCCGCGCCCGTGTAGGGGCCCGGTGTGGTGGTTCGGTCGGTAACCGTGGTCTCGTTGCGGATTGCGTCGATGTGGGGGCGCGCTGCTGGTTATGGGGTGAACAGTTGTTCGGTGGGGGCGTCTATGGTGTTGAGGATTTTGCCGGTGAAGTAGACGGTTCCCAGGGCCAGGACGTGTTCTCCGGCTTCAGTGAGGAGGCGGCGGGTCAGGGCGTCTTCGTCGATGACCGTCCAGCCTGCTGGGAGGGGGCTGTCGAAGCGGAGATGCGGGAGTGCGAGGCGTACGAAGGTGACGGGGAGGCCGTCGAGTTCGGTCACGACTCCTTGGACGTCCTTGTGGTCCGGGAGGCACAGCAGGACGTGGTCGATGTCGGGCCAGCGTTCGCGGACCATCTTCAGGGCCGTGGCGACGCCCGCTCGGTTGATGGCGGAATCGACGCACAGCTCGGTGCCGCTCTCGGGCAGCGTGTGGAAGGACAGGCGTCCCGGAAGGCGCACCGACTCGAGCACCTCGTGCAGCCTCTGAGGGCTGGGCTGGTCCTCGCCCAGCAGTGACAGTGTCCGGGCGGCGGCCGCGCAGCCGAGGGCGGCGTTCCACCGGCCATAAGACGGCGGGAGGATGCTCGCGGGTGGCGTGCCTGAGTCGGTGTTCAGGATCTCTGCATCAAGGTGGGCGCGGGAACGGACTACCGTGTTGATCGCGTCCTGGACGGGTGGCTGTTGTGGCAGTGAGAGGACGGCGCGGGTCCGTTCGGACGTGACGGAGGCCTTTTCGCGGGCGATCTCCGCGGGGGTGTCGCCGAGGACTCCGAGGTGTTCGCCGAAGATCTCGGTCATCGCGACCGTGTGCGGAGGGAACAGCGACACCTCGTCGGATTCGCCGCCCATGCCGGCTTCGAGCACCATGACGTCGGCGCCCACGTCCCGCGCGTGCATGACGCCGGCGATGGTGAACAGCCCGGCGGGTGAGAGGTACCCGGGGAGGGCTTCGCGGTCCGGCATGCCGCGCAAGCCCTTGGAGATCTGCGCGGCGAGGGCCCTCAGCTTGGCGTCCGAGATGGCGGCGCCGTTCACCCTGATGCGTTCGCGGTTGGTACGGAGCGCGGGGCTGGTGACGGAGACGACCTTGAGGCCGGCGGCGGCGAAGTAGGCCGACGCGTACGTCGCCGCGGTGCCCTTGCCCTTGGACCCGACGACGATGAGGACGGGAGCGCTCGCCTCCGGGCAGCCGACCAGGTCGAGCAGATGACGGGCCCGGGCGAGGCTGCGGCGCTCACCGCCGCCGCGGGACCGCCATTCGGCGAAGAACACGTCGTCCGAGCTCACGGGAAGATTGTATTGCCGGGTCAATGTCCGGATCGTGCCGGTGTGCCTGCGGTCGCCCTGCTGGTAGCGCCCGTCGGCCCTCGCCCCTCAAGATCCTCAAGGGTGGTGTCCGGGGAGGCATTACGCCGCCACGTGCCGTGTATCCCCTGCCGGCAGTTAGCGGGAGGCCCCTCTGCCTGTATCGGGTGGGTGGTGGGTATCGGGGAGTGGCGGTGGTGGGCACGGCTAAGCTGACGATGTGATGTCAGGGCAGGAGATCCGCGTCGTCGAAGCCGCGATCCGCGGGCGCGGCGTTGAATGGGAAATCGATCCGACGCTGGATCGCATCGCGAGTCTGGCCGACATCCTCGGGCATCCGCAGAAGATGTACCCGGTGGTCCACATCGCCGGCACCAACGGCAAGTCGAGCACGGCCCGCATGATCGACGCGCTGCTGCGCGCCAGGAACCTGCGGACCGGCCGGTACACCAGCCCCGAGCTCTCGCAGATGCGCGAGCGCATCTGCGTCGACGGCGTCCCTCTGTCCGAGGAGCGCTTCATCGAGGTCTACCGCGAGCTGGAGCCGTACCTGGAGATCGTCGACGCCAAGGCCGGTCGGCTCAGCTTCTTCGAGGTGCTCACGGCGATGGCGTACGCCGCGTTCGCGGACGCGCCGGTGGACGTAGCCGTGATCGAGACCGGCCTGGGCGGCACGTGGGACGCCACCAACGTCGCGGACGGCACGGTCGCGGTGATCACGCCGATCTCGCTGGACCACACCGAGTACCTGGGGCCCGACGTCGAGACGATCGCGGGCGAGAAGGCGGGCATCATCAAGCCCGGCGCGACGGCCGTGCTGGCTCAGCAGCCCCTGCCGGCCGCCGAGGTCCTCGTGAGGCGCGCGGCGGAGGCCGGTGCCACGGTGGCGCGCGAGGGCCTGGAGTTCGGCGTCCTGCACCGCGAGCTGGCCATGGGCGGCCAGCTTCTCCAGCTCAAGGGCCTCAAGGGCGTGTACGAGGACGTCTTCCTCCCGCTGTACGGAGCCCACCAGGCCGGCAACGCCGCGCTCGCGCTGGCCGCCGTGGAGGCGCTGACGGCCGGTGACGAGCCGCTCGGCGACGAGCTCGTGCGGCAGGCGTTCGCCGAGGTGTCCAGCCCGGGTCGCCTCGAGGTCCTGCGGCGCGGCCCGACGGTGATCGTGGACGCGGCGCACAATCCCGGCGGCATGGAGGCGACGGTCGAGGCGGTCACCGAGGCGTTCGGGTTCACCCGCCTGATCGCGGTGGTCGCGGTGATGGGGGACAAGGACGTCGACACGATCCTCGAACTGCTGGAGCCGATCGTGGAGGAGCTGGTGGTGACGCGGAACTCCTCGCCGAGGTCCATGGACGCGGCTGAGCTGGCCGAACGGGCGGAGGGTCCGTTCGGTGCCGAGCGCGTCCACGTGGCCGAGCGGCTGGACGACGCCATCGACATGGCGATGGGCCTCGCTGACCAGGGCGATGAGCTCGGCTCCGGGGTGCTGATCACCGGTTCCGTCGTGACCGTGGGCGATGCCCGCACTCTGCTGAAGGCCGACAGGTGACCGCGGAACGGCCGGACGCCCGCCCTCGGCGTGGCTTCACCGTCACTCCCGGGATGCGGCGCCTCGGCGCGAGCGTGCTCGGCATGGAGGCGATCGTCCTCGCGCTGGTGACGCCCGTCGCCATCGTGATCAACAAGGTCGCCCCGGCCTTGGCCGTCACGGTGGGCGTGGGGCTCGCGGTGGTGTGCGTGGTGGTCGCCGGGCTGCTGAAACGGCCCTTCGCGTACATCGCGGGCAGCGTGGTGCAGGTGCTGGCCATCGCGACCGGCTTTCTCGTCCCGTTGATGTTCTTCCTCGGCGTGATCTTCGCCGTACTGTGGATCACGGCAATCTTCGTCGCTCGACGTGTCGAGGGCGTGACTTAGCGCTAAAGTCGGCCGGTATGGCCGTCCCCCCAATCCAGGCCACGGGCCTCACGGTCCTCGGCCGGGTCAATCGTCTCCCCCTGCTGCTCGACGTGATCGTCGGGCTGCTCACCACGCTCGCTCTTCCGCTGGCGATCGTGGCCATTCCGAACACCATCTCGGTGGTGTCCGCCCTGCTGCCTCCGGACATCGCGGGGGTCGGCATCTTAAGGGCCCATGGGCTCGCCCTGCCGGTGATGCTCTGTGCGGTGCCGCTCACCGCGGCGGCCCTCGGACGGTTCGCGCCCGCGCCGGTCCTGGTCGCGGGGCTGGGGCTGCTCGCCGTGGCCGATGTCGCGGGCGGTTTCGCGGCTTCCACGTTCGGCGTCGGGGTTCTGCGGGTTCTGCACGGCATCGCGGCCGGCGTGCTCGTCCCGGCGACGTTCGCCGCGTGCCGGGAACGTCCGGGCCCGGCCCGCGGCGTCCTGCTGCCGATCTGGGCGGCGTCCCTGGCGGTGGCGTTCCTGGCGGCGCAGGCGCTGGCCCTGTGGCCGCTCGACCAGGTCACGTCGTGGCGGGTGACGCTCCAGCCGTACCCGCTGCTGACGGGCGTCGCGCTGCTCCTGGCGGCGGCGTACTTCACGGTCACCCGGCTGACCAGGGACGCCGAGGCTCCACAGGCGGGGGTCCCGGCCGCCGGGGACGGCGCGTCGCGCGCCTCCGCCGCCGGCGGGGGCAGGCGGTTGGCCTGCACGGCCGGGCCCTCGGCGGGCATCGCGGTCCTGGCCTTCGGCTCGACGTTCGGCTGGCCTCCGGGGCTGATCGTCGTCGTGGCGGCGGTCGCGGTGGTGGCGCTGCTGGCGTCGGCGTTCGCCGGCCGGGTGGAAGGGGCCGGCGGGCGGGTGGTCGCGCTGGTGATGATCGCCGTCGGCCTGGTCGTCCTCCCGACCGCCGCCCAGTTGACGTACGTCGAACTGGGCGGCCTGGGCGGCCCGGGTCTGTCGGGGCTATGGGTTCCGTTCGGGCTGGCGGCGCTGCTGACGTTCGCCGTCGCGCTGGCGGCGGGCAGGCTGGGCGAGGCGCAGCTCCCCAGGCTGGTCGGCGCGGGCCTGGTGACCATGGTGGTCGGGTTGTGCGTGATCCGGCTGCTGGCCCCCACGGCCTCGGGCATGCCGCTGCTCGTGCCGTTCTCGCTGATGGCGGGGGGCGCCGCCGTGGCGGTCGTGTCGGCGGTCCGGGGGGTGAGCCTGTCCGGGGCGCTGTTCGGCCTGTCCTTGTGCTTCCCGGCGGTCCTCAGCGGCTTCCTGCTCGGTACGGGAGTCCAGGTGGAGCGGCTGCGCGCGGTCAGCATGTCGGGGCAGGTGACCTCGCAGGCGATGGTGGACGGTTTCGTCGGGGCGCTGCACCTGTGGGCGCTGGTCGCGGGCTTCGCCGTCGTCATCATCCTGGTGCTGGGCGCCGTGCTGGCGACCCGTACGGCCGAGCGCGCCATGGACGCCCTTCCTCCCGTTTCGTCTGATGACGGCGCGTGGGGGGCGGCGGAGGACCCGGCGCCGACGGCCGAGGGGAGCGTGGCGCGGCCGGACGACGATCCGGGTCGTGATCCGGGGACGGTGATGATCCCGGTGGTGCCCGCCCCGACCCGATCTCCCGAGGCCGGGGCCGGGACGGACGGGAACGGGGAGGGCACCGACGCCCGGTAAGCTGCGGACAGCTTCCCCTTTCGCCGGCCGTTCCGTGATGGCGCCCGGCGGCTCACAACGAAGGAGATTTCCGTGTCCGAGCGCACGCTTGTCCTGATCAAGCCCGATGGTGTCCGCCGCGGCCTCATCGGGGACGTGATCGCCCGCGTGGAGCGCAAGGGCCTCAAGGTCGTGGCCATGGACCTTCGCACGCTCGACGCCGAGACGGCCAAGGCGCACTACGCCGAGCACGCGGAGAAGCCCTTCTTCGGCGAGCTCGTCGAGTTCATCACCTCGGGGCCGCTCGTGGCGCTCGTCCTGGAGGGCCCGCGCGCGGTCGAGGCGTTCCGGGCGCTCGCGGGCGCCACCGACCCGGTGAAGTCCGCTCCCGGCACGATCCGCGGCGACCACGCCCTGGAGATCGGCGAGAACGTCGTGCACGGCTCCGACTCGCCTGAGTCGGCCGCGCGCGAGGTCAAGCTTTTCTTCCCCGACCGTTTCTGAGCGATGAACGTGGCCTGGCCCCGATGAGGGCCGGGGTGAGACGGGCCCCGGCGCACACGACGCGCCGGGGCCCGTCGTGCGTGCCGGCCGATCGGTGAATTCCGGGCGCGAGGCGCGGTTTCCGAGCCTGTGGTGAGGCGGGCGCCGATCCGCGCGCCCGGCCCGTGCGACGCGCGTGGCGAGATGGGCTGTGCGGGACGTTTCCGCAGGTCGTCAGGGTGGCGGCCGACGGCTGCGACAAGATTTTCCCGAGCCGGGCGGCTCGTTGCCTTCGAGAGTGGGTACGTCACGTTACGATTCGAATGCGAATCGTAATCTCTCGCGAACACCTGTAGGAAGGTTTCCTTCCCCATGGGCAGCAAGCTGGCATTCCTCGGCCGTGACATGGCCGTCGACCTGGGCACGGCCAACACGTTGGTGTACGTGCGCGGGCGCGGCATCGTGCTCAACGAGCCGTCGGTGGTGGCGATCAACACGACCACCGGCAAGATCGTGGCAGTGGGCATCGAGGCCAAGAGGATGATTGGCCGGACGCCCGGGAACATCGTGGCGATACGTCCGCTGAAGGACGGTGTGATCGCCGACTTCGACGTGACGGAGCGCATGCTCCGCTATTTCATCCAACGGGTGCACAAACGCAGTCATTTCGCCAAGCCGCGCATCATCGTCGCCGTCCCGAGCGGGATCACCGGCGTCGAGCAGCGGGCGGTCAAGGAGGCCGGCTACCAGGCCGGCGCGCGCCGGGTGTACATCATCGAGGAGCCCATGGCGGCGGCGATCGGCGCCCGGCTGCCCGTCCACGAGCCCACCGGCAACATGGTCGTCGACATCGGCGGCGGCACGACCGAGGTGGCGATCATCTCGATGGGCGGCATCGTGACGAGCCAGTCGATCCGCGTGGGCGGCGACGAGCTGGATCAGGCGATCATCGCGTTCGCCAAGAAGGAGTACTCCCTGATGCTCGGGGAGCGCACCGCCGAGGAGATCAAGATCGCGATCGGCTCGGCCTGCCCGGTCGGGGACGACTGCCACGCCGAGATCCGCGGCCGCGACCTGGTCACCGGGCTGCCCAAGACGATCGTGGTGTCGGCCGACGAGATCCGCAAGGCCACCGAGGAGCCGCTCAAGTCGATCATCGACGCGGTCAAGTCGACGCTGGACAAGTGCCCGCCGGAGCTCTCCGGTGACCTGATGGACCGCGGCGTCGCCCTCACCGGCGGCGGCGCGCTGCTCAAGGGCATGGACGACCGCCTGCGCGACGAGACCGGCATGCCGATCCATCTGGTCGAGAACGCCCTCGACTCGGTGGCGCTCGGCTCCGGCAAGTGCGTCGAGGAGTTCGAGGTCCTGCAACAGGTGCTGGTGCCGGAACCCAGACACTGACCGAGACGCCGACCGAGACACCGATGGAGCCGAGACACTGATGAGGGATACCCGCCGCGCGCGGTTGATCCTTGGCCTGCTGCTGGCCGCGGCGCTCGTCCTGATCACGATCGACCACCGGCAGCGCGACGATTCGCTGTTCGAGCCGGTGCGCGGCGCCGCCGCGTCGTTGTTCGGCGTGGCGGAGAAGGCCGGGACGAGCGTGGTGCGGCCCGTGGGCGACTTCGTCGACACCTTCGCCTCCGCCGGTGAGTACAAGCGGCAGATCGCGGCGGTCCGGGCGGAGAACGCCCGGCTGCGGCAGGAGCTCACCGCCCAGACCCTCGACCGGCAGCGTTCGGCGCAGCTCACCAAGATGCTGGGTCTGTCGGGCCTCGGCGGGTACCACGTGGTGGCCGCCCAGGTGATCGCGCGGCGCGGCGTCCCCGGGTTCGAGGAGGCCGTCGAGATCGACGCCGGGTCGGGCGACGGCGTGCGGCCGGAGATGACCGTCCTGAACGGCGACGGGCTGGTGGGCCGGGTGGTCCACACGAGCCCCGGCACCTCCACGGTGGTGCTGCTGACCGACCCGGCCTCGACGGCGGGGGCGCGCATGGAGGGCGGCAACGAGGTCGGCGTGGTCACGGGGCTCGGCCGGGTGGCCGAGAGCCGTCTCATCCGCTTCCGGCTGCTCGATTCGGCGGGTCCTCTGGCCGTCGGGCGCCGCATCGTCAGCTTCGGCTCCGAGCGCGGGGTGCCGTACGTGCCGGGGGTGCCGGTCGGCGTGATCCAGCGCGTGGAACCCACCCCGGGCGAGCTCACGAGGGTGGCGTACGCCAGGCCGTTCGTCGACTTCGCGTCGCTGGACGTGGTCGGGGTGGTCGTGAAGGCCCCGCAGCGCGACCCGCGGGACGCGATGCTGCCGCCGCCGCCGAAGAACCAGGTCCGCGCGCCCGCCAAGCCCGCGCCTCCGGCCGCCGAGCCTTCTTCCGCGCCGCCCGTCTCGCCGTCGCCCTCGGCCACGGCGCGCGAAAACCGCGAAAACCGCGAGGGGCGTGAAGGCCGTGAGGGGCGTGAACGGCGCCAGGAGCGTGATGAGCCTGATGAGCGCGGTCGCGAGCGGGGACGAGACCGGCGCGACCAGCAGGGCGAGGAGGCCCAGCGGCGGCCGGGCGCGGCCCGCGCGCACGCGCGTCACCAGCGGGCTCCGGAGCGGCGTAAGGCGCACGCGGGCCCGCGGCGGCCGGCGCACCCGCACCCGCAGGCGCGTGAGAGGCGGGACGGCCGTCCGGGCGACCACAGGCGGGACCGATCCGGCGGAAGGACTTGAGGCGGTGCTCCGAGGGATCACGGCGGTGCTGCTCGCGGGCCTCATCATGATCACGCAGGTGACGATCGTGAACCGCCTTCCCCTGCCCGGCGGTGGCGCCCCTGACCTGGTGCTGCTCGGCGTGGTGATGTTCGCCCTGGCACGCGGCCCGGTCGCCGGCGCCGCGACGGGTTTCGCCACGGGGCTGGTCACCGACCTGCTGCCGCCCGCCGCCCACGTCATGGGCCAGTACGCGCTGGTGTTCTGCCTGGTGGGGTACACCGTCGGCCGGGCCGCCGAGCGGGCGCCGGGCGCGTCGGCGGTCACGGTGATCGTCGCGGTGATGCTCGCGCCGCTGCTGACGGCCGGGGTGGGCGGGTTGCTCGGGGACCCCCGGGCCGACTGGCGCGGGGTGCTGAGCCTGTGGCCGTCCCTGGTCATGTACAACCTGGCGGTGGCGGCGCTGGTGTTCTGGGTGGTCTCGCGGTTCTCCGGGCGTCGCCGCAGGCGTGAGGCCGTCCCGACGGGCGCCTATCCGGTTCGGAGGCACGTGTGATCCGGGTCCGCGCCAGGTTGGTGGTGCTCCAGTTCCTCGTCGTGACGCTGCTCGCCGTCCTGACGGTGCGGTTGTGGCAGGTGCAGGTGGTGCGTGGGCAGCAGTTCGTGGCGGCGGCGACCGAGACCCGCACGCGCGACGTGATCGTCCCGGCCGTGCGGGGGCAGATCTACGACGCCTCCGGGCGTCCCCTGGTGCGCAACCGCGCCTCGCTGGTGGTCTCGGTGGACCGCGCCGAGTTGGAGCGTATGCCGGGCGGAGGCGCGGGCGTGCTCAAGCGGCTCGCGGTGGTGCTCGGTCGTACGGCCAAGGAACTGCGCGAGCGCATCCGTCCCTGTGGGCCGCACGTGACGCGTCCCTGCTGGCCGGGCTCCCTGTACTCGCAGATCCCGATCGACGACGACGTCTCCACCCGGCAGGCCCTGCAGATCCTGGAGCGCCAGGAGGAGTTCCCCGGCGTGACGGCCGAGGTGCAGGCCGTGCGCGATTACCCGCTCGGCTCGGGCGCGTCGCAGACGCTCGGCTATCTGCAGCCGGTCACCGAGGAGGAGCTGAAGAAGCGCTCCACCCTCAAGGCGAACTTCTCCGGCGTCGACCTGGTCGGCAGAGACGGCCTGGAGTACGTCTACGACGAGGCGCTGCGCGGGACGCCCGGCCTGCGCCGGGTCCAGGTGGACCGCATGGGCAAGGTGCTCGGCGTCGAGCGTCAGACCGCGCCGGTGCCCGGCGACATCCTGATCACCAACATGGACGCCAATGTGCAGAAGGTCGTGGACCACGCGCTGGCGACCGCGATGAAGAACGCCCCCAAGGCCGACGGCGCCGCCGCGGTGGTCCTGGACGTCAGGACGGGCGGGGTGATCGCGATCGGCAGCATGCCCACCTATGACCCGTCCGTCTGGGCGGGAGGCATCTCCGAGAAGGAGTACCAGCGGCTGCTGTCGGAGAAGGCGGGCCTGCCGCTGATCTCCCGCGCCACCCACGGCCAGTACGCGCCCGGTTCGACGTTCAAGGTCTCGTCGGTGTCGGCGATGATCAGGGACGGCTACCCGCTGCACGGCAAGTACGACTGCCCCGGGGTCTACGACGTCGCCGGCACCGCGTTCCACAACTTCCGCGGCATCGGCCTCGGCGTGCTCGATCTTCACATGGCGCTGGTGAAGTCCTGCGACACCATCTTCTACAAGGCTGCGTACGAGATGTGGCAGCGGGACGGCGGCCTCAAGCCCGTGCCGCATCCCAAGGAGCCGATGACCAACACCGCCAAGGCGTTCGGGTTCGGCAGGAAGACCGGCATCGACCTCCCGGGCGAGGTGCCGGGGCGGATCCCCGGCCGCGCCTGGAAGAAGAAGATGTGGGACGCCACCCACCACCTGAGCTGCCTGCGGGCCAAGAACGGCTATCCCGAGGTGGAGAAGAAGAACCCGAGCCGCGCCGCCTACCTCAAAAGGCTCGCCCACGAGAACTGCGTGGAAGGCATGGACTGGAAGGCCGCGGAGGCAGCCAACCTGTCGATCGGCCAGGGTGACGTGCTGGTGACGCCGCTGCAGCTCGCCGCCGCGTACGCCGCCCTGGTGGGGGACGGCAAGCTGCGCAGCCCGCGCATCGCCAAGGCGATCGTCCGGCCCGACGGCACCCACGTCCAGGAGATCAAGGCGCCGGTGACCGGCAAGCTTCCCGTTGACAAGGGTACGCGCGACTACATTCGCGCCGCGCTGAGCGAGGTGACCTCCGACGGCACGGCCGCGGGCGCCTTCGGCGGGTTCCCGATGAACGTGGTGAAGATCGGCGGAAAGACGGGTACGGCCGAGGTGTACGGCAAGGAGGACACCTCTTGGTTCGCCTCCTTCGGGCCGGCGGCCGATCCCCGGTTCGTGGTCGTCGTCACGGTCTCGCAGGGAGGCCAGGGCGCCATGGCCGCGGCCCCGGCGGCGCGGGAGATCTGGGAGGGCATCTACGGCATCAAGGGCCCGGCCGCCCTGCCCGGGGGCAAGCCCGTCGAGCGGCTCCCGTCGATCAGGCGAGACGGGACGGTGGTGCAGTGAACCAGGCGCTCGTGCCGCGCAGCCGCTCCCTGGTCCAGCGGGCCATGGGGGCCCAGTCGGCGGTGTGGCGGGTCGACGGGGTGCTGCTCGTCGCCGTCATGGCGCTGTCGGTCATCGGCACGCTGCTGGTGTGGTCCTCGACGCGCACCTGGGCGGTGGGCGCGCCGACCGGCATGGTCAAGAAGCACATCCTCAACCTGGTCATCGGCTGGGTGCTGTGCGGCATCGCGGCCCTCGCCGACCAGCGCACCCTGCGCATCTACGCGCCGGCGGTGTACGGCGTGTCCCTGCTCGGGCTGCTCGCGGTCATCACCCCGCTCGGCTCCACGATCAACGGCTCCCACTCGTGGATCCTCCTCGGCGGCGGGTTCGCCGTGCAGCCGTCGGAGCTGGCCAAGCCCGCGCTGATCCTCATGCTCAGCGCGCTGCTGGCCGAGCCCGCCCCCGGCACCGACCGTCCACGCCCGCTGGATCTGCTGCTCGCGATGACGGCCGCCGCCATCGCCATGGGCCTGGTCATGCTCCAGCCCGACTTCGGCACCACGATGGTGCTCGCCGTGATCACCGCCTCGTCCATGATCTTCGCGGGGCTGCGCAAGCGGTACATCGTCGGGCTGGGCGTCATCGCCCTGGCCGGGGCCGCGGCCGTGTGGCTGTTCGGCCTGCTCAAGCCGTACCAGGTGGCCCGGTTCACGGCGTTCATCGACCCGGCCAACGACCCACGCGGCGCCGGGTACAACAGCACCCAGGCGCTGATCGCGATCGGTTCGGGCGAGTTGTTCGGCAAGGGGCTGTTCCACGGAGGGCAGACCACGGGCCGGTTCGTCCCCGAGCAGCACACCGACTTCATCTTCACCGTCGTGGGGGAGGAGTTCGGCTTCCTCGGCTCGATCACCGTCGTGGCGCTGCTGGGTGTGGTGCTGCTGCGCGGGCTGCGCATCGCCCGCCAGTGCGACGACCGCTTCGGCGCGCTCGTGGTCGGCGGCATCGTCTGCTGGTTCGCCTTCCAGACGTTCGTCAACGTCGGCATGACGATCGGCATCATGCCGATCACCGGGGTGCCGCTGCCCTTCGTCTCCTATGGAGGGACGGCGACGTTCGCCAACATGATCGCCCTCGGGCTGCTCCAGGCCGTCCACATCCGCGAGCGGGCGTTCTGACCGTCCTCGGACGCGCTGGCGCGAGCCCCGGCGGGCAGCTACTACCCTTGGACGCATGTCTGTCGAATCGCTGTTCCCCCGTCTGGAACCGCTTCTGCCGCGCGTGCAGAAGCCGATCCAGTATGTGGGGGGTGAGCTGAATTCGACCGTCAAGGACTGGGACGAGGCGACCGTCCGCTGGGCGCTGATGTACCCGGACGCCTACGAGGTCGGGCTGCCCAACCAGGGCGTCCAGATCCTCTACGAGATCCTCAACGAGCTGCCCGAGACACTGGCGGAGCGCACCTACGCCGTCTGGCCCGATCTCGAGGCGCTGATGCGCGAGCACGGCGTGCCGCAGTTCACGGTCGACGCCCACCGGCCGGTGCGCGCGTTCGACGTGTTCGGCGTGTCGTTCTCCACCGAGCTGGGCTACACCAACCTGCTCACCGCCCTCGACCTGGCCGGCATCCCGCTGGTGGCGGCCGACCGCGGCGAGGACGACCCGGTGGTCCTGGCGGGCGGGCACGCCGCGTTCAACCCCGAGCCGATCGCCGACTTCCTCGACGCCGCGGTGCTCGGCGACGGCGAGCAGATCTCCATCGCGATCTCCGAGGTCGTCCGCGAGTGGAAGGCCGAGGGCCGCCCCGGCGGGCGTGACGAGCTGCTCATGCGCCTGGCCTCGACCGGCGGCGTGTACGTGCCGAAGTTCTACGACGTCGAGTACCACCCGGACGGCCGCATCAAGCGGGTCGCGCCGAATCGCTCCGGGGTGCCTTGGCGGGTGCAGAAGCACACCGTCATGGACCTGGACGAGTGGCCCTACCCGAAGAAGCCGCTGGTGCCGCTGGCCGAGACGGTCCACGAGCGCTTCAGCGTCGAGATCTTCCGCGGCTGCACGCGCGGCTGCCGGTTCTGCCAGGCCGGCATGATCACCCGCCCGGTCCGCGAGCGGTCGATCACGACGATCGGCGACATGGTCGAGGTCGGCCTGAAGGAGTCCGGCTTCAACGAGGTCGGCCTGCTCTCGCTGTCCAGCGCCGACCACTCCGAGATCGCCGAGGTCGCCAAGGGCCTGGCCGACCGCTACGAGGGCACCAACACGGGCCTGTCCCTGCCCTCGACCCGGGTCGACGCGTTCAACATCGACCTGGCCAACGAGTTCTCGCGCAACGGCCGCCGCTCCGGCCTGACGTTCGCGCCCGAAGGCGGGTCCGAGCGCATGCGCAAGGTGATCAACAAGATGGTCACAGAGGAAGATCTGATCCGCACCGTCACCACGGCCTACGGCCAGGGGTGGCGGCAGGTGAAGCTGTACTTCATGTGCGGGCTGCCCACCGAGACCGACGAGGACGTCCTCGGCATCGCCGACCTCGCCAAGAAGGTCATCAAGGCCGGGCGTGAGGCCGCCGGTTCCCGTGACATCCGCTGCACGGTCTCGATCGGCGGCTTCGTTCCCAAGCCGCACACCCCGTTCCAGTGGGCCGCGCAGTGCGACCACGAGACGGTCGACAACCGGCTCAGGCAGCTGCGGGACGCGCTGCGCTCCGACAAGGAGTACGGCAAGGCCATCGGCTACCGCTACCACGACGGGCAGCCGTCGATCGTCGAGGGCCTGCTGTCGCGGGGCGACCGCCGGGTCGGCGCGGTGGTCAGGGCGGTCTGGGAGGCCGGCGGCCGGTTCGACGGCTGGAGCGAGCATTTCTCCTTCGACCGCTGGATGTCCTGCGCCGAGCGCGCGTTCGACGGCCACCCCGTCGACGTCGCCTGGTACACCACGCGCGAGCGCGACGAGGTCGAGGTGCTCCCGTGGGACCACCTTGACGCCGGCCTCGACCGCGAATGGCTCTGGCAGGACTGGCAGGACGCCGTCACCGAGACCGAGGTCGAGGACTGCCGGTGGACTCCCTGCTACGACTGCGGCGTCTGCCCGACCATGGGCACCGAGATCCAGATCGGCCCCACCGGCAGGAAACTGCTCCCGCTGACGGTCGTCTGACCCACCGAATGGAAGCAAATACCGGCCGTAACCGTTGCACCATGGGGGTCGTCGGGTACGCCGACGGGCCCCGGTGGTCTAGCCTCTAGCGGTACGAGAGCCGTACGAGCCGCGACAGGGCAGGGTCACCGGGCCCATATCCTGGGAAGACGGCCTCGCGAACGACACGGATCGACACGGGAAGGATGACTTAGCTGAAGAACCCCGTTCCTGATGGGCCCCCGCCCGCGCCGGTGGTGCAGCGCCTTCGCGTGCGCTACGCCAAGCGTGGCCGCCTGCGGTTCACCAGCCACCGAGACATCTCGCGCGCCATCGAACGAGCGGTGCGCAGGGCCGGCGTTCCCGTCGGCTTCAGCGCGGGATTCACCCCCCATCCGAAGATCTCCTACGCGGGAGCCGCCCCCACCGGGGTGGCCAGCGAGGCCGAATATCTGGAGATCGGCGTCGTCACGGCCTGCGAGCCGGACCGCCTGCGCGCCGATCTCGACGCGTCGCTGCCGCCCGGCCTCGATGTCCTGGACGTCGTGGAGGCGGGCGGCGGCAGTCTGGCCGACCGGCTGCAGGGCTCGCTCTGGGAGGTCCGCCTGCCCGGTGCGAAGCCGGCGGAGGTGAAGGACGCCGCCGAGCGGTTCATGGCGGCCGAGCGCGTGGAGGTCGAGCGCCTGACCAAGAAGGGCCCGCGCCGCTTCGACGCGCGCGAGGCCGTCGTCACGCTGACGGCCGAAAGCCCCGACGACGCGGCCGCGTGGAGGGCTCGCGAAGGAACGGCGGAAACGGCGGACCGGGAGCCCGGCCCGCCATGTGCGATACTTCGTATGGTTGTACGGCACGTTACGCCCGCCGTCCGACCGGACGACGTGCTCACGGGTCTGCGTCTAGTGGCCGCCTTCGCGCCGCCGTCACCCCCCACGGTGACCAGGCTGGCGCAGGGTCCGCTCGACGCGCGCACCGGTGCAACGGCCGACCCGCTCGACCTGGACCGCGACACGCGCGGCGGCGAGCCGGGACCGGCTGTGCGGCACGTTGGTGACCACCAATAAGGACTTGGCGCCGGGCCGCGCGGCCTGGCGCACAGCGAGAGACGAGAGCTCCCGCGCGGCGCGGAGACGCGCCCGGGAGCTGACGGGAGAACGCCCGCATGCTCGACAACGAGCCCGTTGTCGGGGCCTTCGGCCCTGACGGGGATATAACAGCACAGCAAGAAACGAAGCCGGTGCGCCGCCGTGCGGCGAGCCGCCCGGCCGGCCCGCCGCCGGAGGAACCGGAGCTTCCGGCCGCCTCGGTGAGCGCCGCGCAGGCCGCGGTCGTCGCGGAGCCCGCGCCCGTCGCCCCGGCGTCGTCCCAGGTGGAGGCCGGTGTCGCGGAGGCGTCCGAGCCCGTCGTGGCCGAGGCGCCCGTCAAGCGCACCCGCACCCGGCGCGCGGTCGCCAAGGATGCCGACGGCGCCGAGGCTCCCGCCAAGCCCGCCCGGGCGTCCAGGGCCAAGGCCGCGAAGGAAGCGGCCCAGGACGCGGTGGAAGCCGCCGAAGGCGCGGAGGTCCCCGGCCTCGCCGAGACCGCCGAAGCCGACGCCCCCGCGGCGCCCGCGCGGCCCACGCGCACGCGGGCCACCAGGAAGACCGCCGAGGCCGCCGCCCCGGCCCAGCCCGAGGCCGCCGCCCCGGCCCAGCCCGAGGCCGCCGCCCCGGCCCAGCCCGAGGCCGCCGCCCCGGCCCAGCCCGAGGCCGGCACGGAGGCCGCTGCCCCGGCCGAGCCGGTCGCGCCCGCCGTGTCCGAGCCGCTCCCGGGCGTCGCCGAAGCCGTCCAGGCCGCCGAGGCCGTGGTAGCGCCGCCGCGCCGCCGCCGCGTGCGCAAGGCCGCCGACGCGCCGGTCCCGCCCGAGTTCCCCGAGGTCCAGGCGGAGCGATCCAGCGTCGAGAAGGCCGCCAAGGCCGAGGTCGCCGCGGCGCTCGCCGAGTCGATGCCCGTGGACGAGCCGCTGGACGACGAGCCCGTGGGCGAGGACGTGGACACCCTCCAGGACACCGCCGACGAGACCGCGGACAATGCCGACGACGCCGCGGAGAAGGACGTCGAGGAGCCCGGGGTCCAAAGGTCGCTGTTCGCCGACCCGTTCGGGCTGAGCGCGATGGCCGAGGCGCGCCTCGCGGCCCCCGCCGTCTCCTTCCAGGCGCCTGCCGCGGTGTTCCAGCCGATCTTCCAGGCGCCCGAGCCCCGCGCCGCCGTCCCGCCCGTCGTGCTCCCGCTGCAGCAGCGTCCTGAGCCCGCCGACGAGCAGCCCGAAGAGGCCGAGGACTCCGCCGAGACCGCCGCCGACGATGACGACAGTGACGACGAGGCCGGTGGCCGCCGCCGTCGCCGCCGCAGGGGCGGCCGTGGCCGGGGCAGGGTGCGCGACGAGCACGACGAGACCGAGGACGTCGACGACCTCGACGACGAGGCGCGTGCCGTGGCGGACGAGCAGGCCGAGCAGGACGCCGACGCCGAGGCGTCGCGCGGCTCCCGCGACGGCTCCCGTGACAGGGACGCCGACCTCGACGACGAGGAGGCCGGTTCGTCCTCGCGCCGCCGCCGGCGCCGTCGCCGCAGGGGCGGGGACGACGCCGAGGCGACCTCCGACGACCCGCCGAACACCGTGGTGCGCATCCGCGCCCCCCGCGCCGGCCGCTCCACCTCGGTGGACGAGGTGCAGGGCTTCCGCGGCTCCACGCGCCTGGAGGCCAAGAAGCAGCGCCGCCGCGAGGGTCGCGAGCAGGGGCGCCGCCGCCCGCCGGTGATCACCGAGTCGGAGTTCCTGGCGCGCCGTGAGTCCGTCGAGCGCGTCATGGTCGTCCGCCGCCAGGGCGGGCGCACCCAGATCGCGGTGCTCGAGGACGGCGTGCTGGTCGAGCACTACGTCGACCGCGAGTCCAGCCAGTCCTACGTCGGCAACGTCTACCTGGGCAAGGTCCAGAACGTCCTGCCGTCGATGGAGGCCGCGTTCATCGACGTCGGCAAGGGCCGCAACGCCGTCCTGTACGCCGGCGAGGTCAACTTCGACACCGCCGGGCTGGAGGGCCAGCCCAAGCGCATCGAGGCGGCGCTGAAGTCGGGCCAGTCGGTGCTCGTGCAGGTCACCAAGGACCCGATGGGGCACAAGGGCGCGCGCCTGACCAGCCAGATCAGCCTGCCCGGCCGCTACCTGGTGTACGTGCCGGACGGTTCGATGACCGGCATCAGCCGCAAGCTCCCCGACAAGGAGCGCACCCGGCTCAAGACCATCCTGAAGAAGGTCATGCCGGAGAACGCCGGTGTGATCGTCAGGACGGCGGCCGAGGGCGCGTCCGAGGACGAGCTGAACCGCGACGTCGCGCGCTTGTCGGCGCAGTGGGAGAACATCCAGCGCAAGGCCAAGTCGGCGAGCCCGCCCGAGCTGCTGTACTCCGAGCCGGACCTCACCATCCGCGTGGTCCGCGACGTCTTCAACGAGGACTTCTCCTCGCTGGTGGTCGCCGGCGACGAGGCCTGGGGCACGGTGGACGAGTACGTCCGGTACGTCGCGCCGCACCTGGCCGACCGCCTGACCAAGTGGGAGGACGGCGACGTGTTCGCCGCCTACCGCGTCGACGAGCAGATCGCCAAGGCGATGGAGCGCAAGGTGTGGCTGCCGAGCGGCGGCTCCCTGGTGATCGACCGCACCGAGGCGATGACGGTCGTCGACGTCAACACCGGCAAGTTCACCGGCCAGGGCGGGAACCTCGAGGAGACCGTCACCAAGAACAACCTGGAGGCGGCCGAGGAGATCGTCCGCCAGCTCAGGCTGCGGGACATCGGCGGCATCATCGTCATCGACTTCATCGACATGGTGCTGGAGAGCAACCGCGACCTGGTGCTGCGGCGCATGCTGGAGTGCCTGGCCCGCGACCGCACCAAGCACCAGGTGGCCGAGGTCACCTCGCTGGGGCTGGTGCAGATGACCCGCAAGCGGGTCGGCCAGGGCCTGCTGGAGGCGTTCTCCACGCCGTGTGACTGCTGCAACGGGCGCGGGCTGATCGTCTCGACCGAGCCGGTCGAGGCCAAGCCCGAGCCGCGGGGCACGCAGGGCAAGATGGCGATCGAGAAGGCCGTGGCCGAGAAGCTGGACAAGGCCAAGACCGAAGCCGACAAGATCCTCAAGAACGGCGGGGCCGCGGTCGTCGCCAACGGCGTGGTCGTCCGCGACAGCGTGACCGACGTGCTCGGCGGCTCCGACGAGGGCGGTTCCCAGCCGTCCGCACGGGGGCGTCGCCGCTCACGTAAGGTCACCAGACCGGCAGGGCCGGCCGAATAGGCCGGCGACCCGGCGTACCGTCCGGTTCGACCAAGACACCTACGATCCGGTATCCTGGTCAATCGGTGCGTCCGGTGGCGCGCCCAGCTACGCGCGCCTACTCGGTTCGCCGGTCGTGTTATCGACGGGAGCTGGATGCAAGCGGCGCAGCGTTCAGCGAAGCAATCAGCCAGGAGAAGGGTTCCGCGGTGTACGCGATCGTTCGTTGCGGCGGCAGGCAGCAGAAGGTCTCCGTCGGTGACGTCCTCGAGGTGGACAAGGTCGCCGGTGAGGTCGGCTCCACGGTGTCGCTGTCGCCGGTGCTCGTCGTCAACGACGGCGATGTCACCACAGACGCTGCCACGCTTGGCAAGTTCGAGGTGACCGCCGAGATTCTCGGGGAGACCAAGGGCCCCAAGATCCGCATCCTCAAGTACAAGAACAAGACCGGTTACAAGAAGCGCCAGGGTCACCGCCAGCGGTACACCCAGGTGAAGGTGACCGCCATCAACCCCGGGAAGTAGTGGTAGCGAACCATGGCACACAAGAAGGGCGCCTCGTCCACCCGGAACGGCCGTGACTCCAACGCCCAGCGGCTCGGCGTCAAGCGTTTCGGTGGCCAGCTCGTCAACGCCGGCGAGATCATCGTCCGCCAGCGCGGCACCCACTTCCACCCGGGTGACAACGTCGGCCGTGGTGGCGACGACACGCTGTTCGCGCTCGTCGCGGGCCACGTGCAGTTCGGCAACAAGCGCGGGCGCCGCGCTGTGAGCATCGTCCCGGCCGCGGAGTAATCCGCCTACCGGGAACGACACTGAACACGGCCCTCAGGCCGCGCGTGGGGCGCGGCGGCGAGGGCCGGCAGTCGCGTTGATGAGGCGGATCGACTTCTCGATCCGCCTCATCGTCGTGAGGGCGCGCATATCAGTGCGACGCCACGAGGGGGCGCCCGCCGAGCGCGGCGGAGCGGCGGCGTGCGCCGCGAGGACACGCCGATGAGA
This sequence comes from Sphaerisporangium sp. NPDC051017, assembly GCF_040683095.1. Lineage (NCBI taxonomy): Bacteria > Bacillati > Actinomycetota > Actinomycetes > Streptosporangiales > Streptosporangiaceae > Sphaerisporangium > Sphaerisporangium sp. NPDC051017. The sequence continues at coordinate 216,843 of NZ_JBFBCI010000006.1, read as the reverse complement.
GGGAGTGACGGTGGCCGAGTTCGTGGACCAGGTGGTCCTGTACGTCAAGGCAGGTGACGGGGGCAACGGCTGCGCGTCGATCCACCGCGAGAAGTTCAAGCCGCTCGGCGGCCCCGACGGCGGCAACGGCGGCCGCGGGGGCGACGTGATCCTGGAGGTCGACTCCAGCACCTCCACCCTGCTCGACTACCACCACCGCCCCCACCGCAAGGCCGGCAACGGCAAGCAGGGCATGGGCTCCAACCGCGACGGCGCCACCGGCGAGGACGTCGTGCTGAAGGTCCCCAACGGCACGGTGGTGAAGGACGCCAAGACCGGCGAGGTGCTGGTCGACCTGGTCGGCGCCGGCACCCGCTACGTCGTCGCCCAGGGCGGCTTCGGAGGGCTCGGCAACGCCGCGCTGGCCTCCACCAAGCGCAAGGCCCCCGGGTTCGCGCTGCTCGGCGAGGACGGCGACGACCGCGAGGTCGTCCTGGAGCTGAAGACCGTCGCGGACGTCGCGCTGGTCGGGTACCCGAACGCGGGCAAGTCCTCCCTGATCGCCGCGCTGAGCGCCGCCCGTCCCAAGATCGCCGACTACCCGTTCACCACGCTCGTCCCCAACCTCGGCGTCGTGACCGCGGGCGAGACGGTGTTCACCGTCGCCGACGTCCCGGGCCTGATCCCGGGCGCCTCGCAGGGCCGCGGGCTGGGCCACGAGTTCCTGCGCCACGTCGAGCGGTGCTCGACGATCGTCCACGTGCTCGACTGCGCGACGATCGAGCCGGGACGCGACCCGCTGACCGACTTTCAGGTCATCGAGGGCGAGCTGGCGGCCTACGGCGAGCTGGACGACCGCCCGCGCCTGGCCGTGCTGAACAAGACCGACGTGCCCGACGCACGCGACCTCGCCGAGATGGTGCGCCCGATGCTGGAGGAGCGCGGGCTGCGCGTATTCACGATCTCCGCGGCCACCCACGAGGGCCTGCGCGAGCTGTCGTTCGCCATGGCCGAGATGGTGGCCGCCGCCCGCGCCGCCAAGCCCGTCGAGGAACCGACGCGGCTGGTCATCCGGCCCAGGCAGTACGGCGAGACCGGGTTCGAGGTCCGCCGGGTCGACGAGCACACCTTCCAGGTCACCGGCGAGAAGCCCGAGCGCTGGATCCGCCAGACCGACTTCTCCAACGACGAGGCCGTGGGATACCTCGCCGACCGGCTGGAGCGGCTCGGCATCGAGAAGGCGCTGGCCGAGGCCGGGGCCACCGAGGGCGCCGAGGTCGTGATCGGGCCGATGGAGGGCGGCTACATCTTCGACTGGCATCCCACCCTGGACGCCGCCGCGGCCCACCAGGGCCCGCGGGGAACGGACAACCGCATCGGGTAGACGGCCTCCGGCGACCGGCCGGAGGCGAGGCGAGGCCGCGCCGGTGAGCACCGTCGCGGCAGGGCAGTGGCAGGAAAGGTGTGAAGTGGACAACGCGGGTCGGGAGCGGGTCGCCGCCGCGGCACGTCTGGTCGTCAAGATCGGCTCGTCCTCGCTGACGACCCCCGACGGCACGATCAACGTCGACCGGGTTGACGCCCTGGTGGACGTGCTGGCCGCCCGGGCGCGCACGGGCACGCAGATCATCCTGGTCTCCTCCGGCGCCATCGCCGCGGGCCTCGGCCCGCTCGGGCTGAGCGCCCGTCCCCGCGACCTGGCGACCCAGCAGGCCGCCGCCTCGGTCGGGCAGGGCGTGCTCGTCGCCCGGTACACTTCGTCCTTCGCCCGCTACGGCCTGCGCGTCGGCCAGGTCCTGCTCACCGCCGACGACATGATGCGCCGCTCCCACCACCGCAACGCCCAGCGCACGCTGGCGCGCCTGCTGGAACTCGGCATCGTCCCGGTCGTTAACGAGAACGACACGGTCGCCACCGACGAGATCCGCTTCGGCGACAACGACCGCCTGGCCGCCCTGGTGGCCCATCTGATCCACGCCGACGCGCTCGTGCTGCTGTCGGACGTGGACGCCCTGTACGACGGCGACCCGCGCCAGCCGGGGGCCCGGCGCATCCCCTTGGTGCGCGGGCCGGAGGACCTGGAGGGCGTCGAACTCGGCCGGTCCGGGCGGGTCGGCACCGGCGGCATGATCACCAAGGTGGAGGCCGCGCGCATCGCCACCGGCGCGGGCGTGCCGGTCGTCCTCACCGCTGCCGCCCACGCCGCCCACGCCGTGGCAGGACGGGACGTCGGGACGTTCTTCCAGCCGGATGGCCGCCACCCCGGCACGCGCCTGCTCTGGCTGGCCCACGCCACCACCGGCCGGGGCCGCCTGCACCTGGACGCCGGGGCCGTCGAGGCCGTGGTGAGCCGGCGCAAGTCCCTGCTGCCGGCCGGGGTGACACTGGTGGAGGGTGAGTTCACCGCAGGCGACCCCGTCGACCTGTACAGCCCGCACGGCACGCCCGTGGCCCGGGGCCTGGTGAACTTCGACGCGGTGGAGATCCCCGACCTGCTGGGCCGGTCCACGCGCGAACTGGCCGCGAGCCTCGGCCCGGAGTACGAACGCGAGCTGATCCACCGCGACGACATCGTCATACTCGATCCCATCACCGAGAGCAGGAGCGCGAGGCATGTCTGAGGCAGAAGACTTCATCAGGGTCGCCCACGCCGCCAGGGAGGCCGCCGCCGGGCTGGCGCCGCTGCCGCGCGCTCCCAAGGACGCCGCGCTGCGGGCGATCGCCGACGCGCTCGTGGCCCGGGCCAGGGAGATCGTCGAGGCCAACGCGCTCGACATCGAGGCCGCGCGCGCGTCCGGCACCGCCGAGACGATGATCGACCGGCTGCGCCTGGACGAGAAGCGGATCGCGTCCATCGCCGCGGCGGTCCGCGAGGTGGCCGACCTGCCCGACCCGGTCGGCGAGGTCGTCCGGGGCGGCACCCTGCCGAACGGGCTGGAGCTGCGCCAGATCCGCGTGCCGCTCGGCGTCGTCGGCATCATCTACGAGGGCCGCCCCAACGTCACGGTCGACGCCGCCGCGCTGTGCCTCAAGAGCGGCAACGCGGTGCTGCTGCGCGGCTCCTCCAGCGCCTACCGCTCCAACACGGTCCTGGTCGAGGTCATGCGGGAGGCGCTGCAGGGAACCGAGGTGCCCGCCGACGCCGTGCGGCTCGTGCCCGGCACCACCCGCGAGTCGGTCAAGCACCTCATGCGCGCCCGCGGGCTGGTCGACGTCCTGATCCCGCGCGGTGGCGCCTCGCTGATCAACGCGGTGGTCGAGGAGTCCACGGTCCCGGTGATCGAGACGGGCGTCGGCAACTGCCACGTCTACGTCGACGCCGACGCCGATCTGGACCTGGCCCTGGAGATCCTGGTCAACGCCAAGGTCCAGCGTCCGTCGGTGTGCAACGCGGCCGAGACGTTCCTGGTGCACGCCGCGGTCGCCGACGCGTTCGTCCCGGCCGCCCTGGCCCGGCTCGCCGCCGAGGGGGTGACCGTGCACGGGGACGCGCGCGTCGCGGCGTACGGCGACGAGGTCGTGCCCGCGGGCGACCAGGACTACCGGGACGAGTACCTCTCGCTGGACATCGCGGCCGCCGTCGTGGACTCGTTGGAGGACGCCGTCGCCCACATCCGGCGGTACGGCTCGGCGCACACCGACGCGATCGTCACCCGATCCCAGGGGGCGGCTCGCAGGTTCGTCTCCTTGGTGGACTCGGCGGCGGTGGCGGTGAACGCCTCCACCCGGTTCACCGACGGCGGCGAGTTCGGGTTCGGGGCCGAGATCGGCATCTCCACGCAGAAGCTCCACGCCCGCGGGCCGATGGGCCTTCCCGAGCTGACCTCGACCAAGTGGGTCTACACCGGCGAGGGCCACCTGCGCACGTCCGCCGGCACCGTCATCGCGGGTGGCGGTAAGTAGTCGGCGCGTCGCTCCACGTGTCCGGCGTCTCGGGGCGCTTGACTGGTCTCATGGGACTCCTCTTCGCCGTCGGGTACGCCGTGGCGGTCGTCGTGGCGGCGGACCGGCTGATGCTGTGGCTGGAGCGGCGCGGGCACGTGAACTGGCGGCGCCGGGGCAGGAAGTCCCTGTCCGCGAGCCCCAGCGCCCGCCTGGACAGCCTTTTCGAGGAGCCACCCCGCCCCCGGTAGCCCTCCCGGGGCAGGCCGGTACGGGTGGGATGCGGTACGTGTCCGCACATGTCCGGAAAAAACCCGTGGCGTGACGCCCGGCGCGCCGCCGTTGCTCGCGGGTGGATCGGCGCTATGGTGGCGTTCCCTATGGGTCAACGGCGCCTGGGCGGGCTCGGCAGAGTCGGCCCGTACTCCATGGTTGAGCGCCTCGGCCGCGGTGGCATGGGCGAGGTCTATCTCGCCGTCGGCAAGCGCGGGGCGAAGGTCGCCGTCAAGATCCTTCGCGACCCCATCGGAGACGATCCCGATGCGCGATTAAGACTCGACCGCGAGGTGCGGGCGCTGCGGCGGGTCGAGAGCCCGTACGTCGCCCGGGTCCTGGACTGCGACCTGTCCGGCGACCGTCCCTACCTCGTCATGGAGCACATCGAGGGGGAGACCCTCCTGGACGCGGTCCGGCGCGGCGGCCCCCTGTCGGGCGCGCCGCTGGTCGACCTCGCCCGGGGACTCGCCACCGCGATCGCGATCATCCACGCGTCCGGGGTCATCCACCGCGACGTGAAACCGGCCAACGTGGTGCTCGGGCCGGACGGTCCCGTGCTGATCGACTTCGGCATCGCGCAGGTATCGGACGCGACCCGCCTTACGATGACCGGCACGTTCCTCGGCACGCCCGGCTACTCCGCGCCGGAGGTGTTCGCCGAGGAGTCCGTCGGCGAGCCGTCCGACGTCCACTCGTGGGCGGCCACGGTCGCGTTCGCGGCCACCGGGCGCCCGACGTTCGGCCGGGGCACGGTCGAGGCGCAGATGTACGCCGTGCTGAACGGGCGCGCCGACCTCGCCGGGGTGCCCGGCTCGCTGCTGCCGCTGGTCCGGGCGGCGCTGCACCGCGAGCCGGACAAGCGGCCCACCGCTGCGCTGCTCGCCGACCGGCTGTCCCGCCTGGCCCGCGCCACGGCCCCCGCCACGCCCGGCGTCCCCGTCGCCGCACGGCCGCGGGCCGACGCCGCCCCGGCCAAGACGCGGGCCGACGCAGCCTCGGGCAAGACCCGGGCCGACGCCGGCGGTCCCGCGCGGACGCGTGCCGAGGCCGGCCGTCCGCGTTCTGAGGAGGCGGCGGGGGCCCGCGCGGACGACCCGCCCACCCGCGAGGACGGGGCCGCGGACACGCCGTCCGGCGCGCGCAAGAAGCCCGCCGTCCCGGGCCGCCGACCTCCCCGCCCCCCGGCGGACCGCCCGCGTCGCGGCGAGGGGACCGGCACGCTCGCCGGACCAGGGGAGAGAGCACGGCGAACCGCCGCGAACGTGAAGGAGAACGTCAAAGAGAAGGCGAAGAAGGGCGTGCGCCGGTCGGTGCTCGGCGCCGAGGCGGCCAGGTCCGCCCCGTCGGCGGGTTCCTCGCCGCCGGGCAGCGCCGTGCTCGTCGTGCTCGCCATGGTGGCCATCCCCTGCGTCGTGGCCTCGGTGATCTGGCCCCTGGCGACGTTCGCGATCACGGCGTCGTTCTGCGTGCTCGCCCGCGCGTGGTGGGGAGGCCACTGGCTGGTCCGGAGGCAAAGGTCGGCCCGGGTCCGGGGCACCGTCCGCCTGGTGACGTTCCCCGTCGCCCTGGCCGGGGCGGCGCTCACCGCGGCCGTCTGGCCCGGCCTGCCCGCCTCCGCCATCGCCGCCTCGGCGTTCTGGGTGACCGCCGGAGGGCACATCGACGACGGCTGGTGGACGTCGGCGGGCCCGATGACGGTGGCGGGGGTGGTGTTCGGCGTGGTCTGCGGCGGAATCGTCGGCCGGGAGGTCGAGCGCATCGGCGGCCACGTGCCGGACCTGCGCAGGGAGGGCCTGCGCGCGTTGGCCGTCCTCGGCGGGTTCGTCGCGTTGTGCGCGGCGGCCGTCCGCGTGCTGGCGTGGGTGATCCCGCACGCCCTGTGATCTCGTACGCCCTGCTGAGCCGAACCCCTGTTAAGCCGTACGCCCTGTCAAGCCGTACTGCTGAGCCGTACGTCCGGTCGAACCCGTGTGCCCCGTCGACCCGCGTGCCCTGTGTACCCGGCCAGGCCGCACCTCAGGACCGGCGGCGCCGCTCAGGGGCGCGCCGCCGGGCCCGGCCGGGAACCACGGGCCCGCTCAGTTGTCCCTGCGGGCGAACCTGTTGAAGATACGCTCACCGGCGTTGACGGCGCCCTCGGCGACATCGCGCAGCACGCCGATGAACGGGTCCTGGGACTGCGCCCACGACTCACGGTAGGAACGCGCGGCGGCCTTGACCTCCTCGGAGATGCTGGCGTTGGCGTCGTCCTCGCGGCGCGGGTAGTTGCCCGCCAGGATGGCCTCGTACTCGCCGCCCCGCCGCCAGCGGTCCAGCTCGGCCACGCGCATCACCGCGAACGGGTGGGTGCTGCCGAGCAGGTTGAGGACCTTGAGCAGGCCGTCGCGCACGTCACCGGCGGTGTCGTACTCGCGGGCCTGGTCGAGGAAGGCCTCGATGTTCATCTCGTGCAGGCGCGAGCCGCCGGCGAGCTTCATCAGCGCGCGCATGGACGCCTCGGGGTCCTGGCCGCAGAGCAGACCGCCACGGTCGGCGGAGAGCTCGGCCTTGCGGTGCCATTCCTCGAGGGCGGTGACGATGATGCGCAGGCCGATGTAGCCCAGCGGGATCCACGCCACGCGGGTGGCGAGGCGGGTGAGGATCGCCAGCATCGTGCCGTACACGGCGTGCCCCGACAGGATGTGCGAGGTCTCGTGCCCGACGACGAAACGCAGCTCCTCCTCGTCCATGAGGTCGAGCAGGCCGGTGTTGATGACGATGAACGGATCGTCGAAGCCGATGGCCATGGCGTTCGGCTGCGGGTCCTGCTGGACGTAGATCTCCGGGATCCGGTGGAGGTCCAGCAGGTAGGCGCTGTCGCGTCCCATGTCGTACAGGGCGCGGAACTGGGTCTCGCTCGCCCGCACGGACGACGCGAGGAACATCAGCCGCAGGCGACGCTCGCTGAACAGGCCCGACATGCGCTTGAGCACGGAGTCGAAGCCCGACAGGGAGCGCATCGCGACCAGAGCGGACCGGTCAGCTGGATGTTCGTACGCCCGGGAGCTGATGCCGGGCAGCTGTACACGGTTGCGATCCGGGGTGGTGGTGGTCATGGTCGGCATGCTACGTCCGGGGGACTGCCCGTGCGCGGCGATGCAAACCGCGTTCGGGTGAGCTTATGCCCCTCAGATCCGATAGGGATGGCGCGGGGCTCGCGGAGGGGGGTGGCCGCCGGTGCGCGCCGCGCCGCGCGTTAGTGTCCCTCGCATGAGAAACGGGGCTCCCATCAGGCGACTCGGCATCATGGGCGGGACGTTCGACCCCATCCATCACGGCCACCTGGTCGCCGCGAGCGAGGTCGCCCACCACTTCGATCTCGACGAGGTGGTGTTCGTACCCACCGGGCAGCCGTGGCAGAAGGCGGACCAGGCCGTGTCCGCCGTGGAGGACCGCTACCTGATGACGGTCATCGCCACCGCGTCCAACCCGCGGTTCTCGGTCAGCAGGGTCGACGTCGACCGTCCGGGGCCGACGTTCACGATCGACACACTGCGCGAGATCGCCGCGATCTACGGCCCGGACGTCGAGTTGTACTTCATCACGGGCGCCGACGCGCTGGCGCAGATCTTGAGCTGGCGTGATGTCGACGAGCTCTTCACCATGGCCCATTTCGTAGGCTGTACTCGTCCGGGGCATGTGCTTCACGACCCCGGGCTCCCGAAGGGAAAGGTCAGCCTCATCGAGATACCGGCGCTCGCGATCTCGTCCTCGGAATGCCGTCAGCGTGTGGCCGCGGGCGAGCCGATCTGGTATCTGGTTCCCGACGGGATTGTTCAGTACATCAACAAGCGGGGACTATACCGGGCATCCTGATAATAGGAAGCGCGGGACCTTGTACGCCGCACAGGAGGAACAATCCACATCGTGACCGCATCGGAAAGATCGCTCCAGCTGGTGGCGCTGGCCGCCGAGGCCGCGGCCGAGAAGCTGGCCGACGACATCATCGCCTACGACGTGAGCGAGCAGCTCGTCATCACCGACGTCTTCCTGCTCTGCTCCGCCTCCAACGACCGTCAGGTCCGCGCCATCGTCGACGAGATCGAGGAGCGCCTGCGGATCGAAGCCCACGCCAAGCCCGTCCGCCGGGAAGGCGAGCGCGAGGGCCGCTGGGTGCTGCTGGACTACCTCGACATCGTGGTCCACGTCCAGCACGAGGAGGACCGCACCTTCTACGCGCTGGAGCGCCTGTGGAAGGACTGCCCCGCCATCTCGCTCCCGGACTCCGTCACGCGGGTCCGAGCTCAGCGGGCTCGCGGGATGGCAGGTGAGTGACGGGCGGGGCGGAGCCCGCCGCATCGTCTTCTGGCGCCACGGCCAGACGCTCTGGAACGTCGAGCAGCGCTTCCAGGGGCACACCGACATACCCCTGGACGAGACGGGCATCGCGCAGGCCGAGCGTGCCGCGTCGTTGCTCGCATCGCTGCGTCCGTCCCTGATCGTCTCCTCCCACCTGCGCCGCGCCCACGACACGGCCGCCGCGCTCGGTGGGCTCGTCGGGCTCGACGTCAAGGTCGACAAGGACCTGCGTGAGCGCGGAGGCGGCGAGTGGGAGGGCCTGACCCGCGCAGAGATCGCCGCGGGATGGCCCGTCCAGTACGCCGAATGGGAGGCCCCCGGCGGCGAGGCGGTGACCGAGGTCGCCGACCGCGTCGTGGCCGCCACCAAGCGCTGGATCGCGCACCTGGAGGAGGGCGGGCTGATGGTGATCGCCTCCCACGGAGCGGCGATCCGCCTCGGCGTCGCGCGGCTGCTCGGCCTCCCCGAAGAGCTGTGGCCCATCCTCGGCGGGCTTGCCAACTGCTCCTGGTCGGTGGTCCAGGAGGGGCGGCGCGGCTGGCGCCTCCTGGAACACAACGCCGGCACCCTGCCCGAGCCGGTCAACAGCGACGACAAACCCGAGTTCGCCCCCGCCGCCACCTGAAACCTCGCGAGACGCCACCCGGCGCGGCCACACCCCGCGCCGGGCCCAGCCCGCGAAACAAGCATCGCTCCCGAAAATGGTCCTCGTTCCGCTCGGGCTGTACTTTCTCAGGGCTGCCGCTGCTTCGGTATCCGTACGTCATCGATGCTGATGTCGCTCGTCAGGCTCCATTTGGCCCACACGACCGTGTCTGGCCGGCCCTGCTCGGAGTGGACCCCGAATTTCTCAGCCAGCGCCTCCACGATCGTCAGCCCACGACCATGGACGGCGTCCACGTCCGGGGCGAGCTGTCGAGGCTCACCCGAGCCCCGATCGGTGACGCGTACACAGAGTGCCCCGCGCGTGCGCCACAGCGAAAGGCGGATCGGAGGCGCGCCGTGAGAAAGGGCGTTCCCGAGCAACTCGCCGACCACCAGCACGACGTCATCGGCCAGGGCGTCGAGTTTCCAGGCGCTGAGAATCTCGTGGACCCGATGCCGGACGCCGCGAATCGCCGCCAGGTCGTACGGAACGTCCCAGGTGGCCGAGCGCAGCCTGCCGGGAATCGTGATCATGGTCTCTAACTCCGCTGATGGGGGTTCAGGGGCTCTGACATGGATGGCCGCCCACGGAATGGGGCTCGGGTTGACGTCGAATCTCACTGTCCATACGGTTCGTCCGAGCTTCGCCGGGCCGATCCATCGCCTTCGGGGCCGTCGTCGGGCCGGCCCCGGCGTTCAAGCCAGGCCAGCACGAGGCAGACGACGGTGAACAGCCCGGCGACCACCAGTGTCGTGACATCCCCGGCGCCGAACTCCTGCCCCGAGGACGCGGATACTCGGTAGTGGATGTGCTGCACGCCGATGCCGTTCATGCCGCCCTCGGCTGTCCCGAGCCCGACGAAGGCATCGCGTCCAGTTCCGCCTCGCGCATCTGGTGACGCAGATCCTCGGCGTCACGAGCCTCGATCATCAGCGGCACGCCGGACCACGCGGCGATGGCGAAGAACCGCCGACTCCACACCCCGTACATCACAAGCCACCCCGGCTCCAACTGATCGATCTGAGCCGCGACCGCCTTCTCCCGCTCGTCCCAGCACCCCGGGCGCACCTCGCCGACCGGCCCTCCGAGCACATGCCGCCCCGCCACCCGGCTCACGCCGCGACCTCGCAGCGGTGCGCCCCACGCTGGCCGGTCGGGGGTTCACCCAGGGGGCCGCCTCGGTTGTACGGCACTGCGGCTGCGATGGGCCGGGTGTGCTTCGCCGGGTGTCCGGGGGCGGGCGCCACGTCCGTGCTCCAACGGATACGTCCTTGATGAACGCCTCTAATGTTGGGCATTGGGTCAGGACCTCGATTCCTGATCAGGGGGAACCCTTACGGCATGCCATCGCCTGCGGGACCCGCCTTTGCTGGGCTTATAAGTTTTCGGAGGGCGGTCCGAGAGATGGAGAGCCAGAAGGGTTAGCGTCACTCATCGTCCTGAGCTGGGCCTGAGCGTCACGGGAATCACCTCGGTTAGCTGTGACGTGACGAACACGGTGCGTAAACTGCGAGTGTCTGATGTCTCGACACCTCCGGAGATTGAGCCACTCATGGACAAATCCACCGAACCCAGTCGTCGGCAGCGCGCCTACCGTTCGCAGTGGCTACGGGTTTGCGGCTTTACGTGGGCACAGATCGCGTCCGTGTGGGAAACCGACTTCCCCGAGATCGGTCCACGGGTTGCGCTCCGCTGGGCTCACAACCTCAGCCATCAGGAGGTCGCCGACCGATGGAATGCCGCTGATCCTGGCGAACCCACGATGGTGAAGGCGCGGATCTATCAGTACGAGCACTGGCCCAAGAAGGGCCGTCGGCCGAGTGTGGCCGCGCTGTACGCTCTGGCTAGGATCTACCAGGTCACGGCCCGTCGCCTGCTTACCGAGGAAGAGTATGCGCTATACAGCGCCGATGATCGGGCAGAGATCGACGAGATCGACTACCGGCAGGCCGATCCTAATTTCAACGGCAAAAGGCATGCTTCGGCAGGTGGCGTGCCTGCTTTTCCTGGAACAGTGGAAGTAGCACTTCCAACGCTCTCGCGGACGCGTGACAGGAGGCTGTTCTCAGGAACTGAGCAACTAACCCTCTACGCTAGGGAGTCCGATCTCATCTTGTCCGAGGCAGAGAACAGTAACGTCGGTGGATCGACGATCGAACGTCTGAACAATGAGCTGCGGCGCATCGCCGACAGTTACCTGAAGGTCCCCACGGGGCCGCTATCGGCTGACCTGCGTCGCGTCCGTGATGAGGCGCTAAGGCTGTTGGAGGGGCACCAGCCGCTACGCCATCGCCGGGATCTGTACGTCATCGTGGGATGGGCGATGACCTTCCTGGGGTGGATCTCAACAGATCTCGGTCGGCCCGACGCTGCTGAGAACCATGCTCGGGCCGCTCAGCACTTCGCCGAAGAAGCCGATCATCAGGGCTTGCTCGCCTGGACGTGCAAGACCAGACAGATGTCCGCCTACTGGGACCGCGGCACATCGGGTGCGCACACATGGGCTGAACGTGGTTTGCGCTCAGCCGTGCACGTCGGCGGAGAGACCGAGGTGATGCTGGCCAGCACTCTTGCTCTCGACTACGCCAGACTCGGCAGAGTACGGGACGCGCATGCGATGCTGCGCCATGCCCAAGAGGTCAAGCCTGGACAGACGGATCACCCAGGCGGGCCTCTGAGTTGCGCGCCGGAGCGGGCACTCAGTTACTGGGCTGATGCCTATCTCGTGCTCAATGATCCCGCTAGGGCAATGGAGATGGCCATCCGGTCCGTGGAGATGTCCCGGGCACGACCAGAGCGGGTCCGGAACATGGGTACGGAGCGGATGACTGTACTGCATATTGTCCGGGCTCACATCGACAGGGCAGACCTGGATGGTGCAGTGGAGGTGTTGACGCCTCTTCTTCAGACGCCTCCGGAACTGCGCGCGGCACCACTGCTTCTTCAGCTCGGCGAGGTCGCGGAGCGTGTGCCGTCCGCCTACCGCGAGGATGGGCACGGCAAAGTGATCAGGGAGGCCATCGGCGTCTTCCGTGCGGAGACCGTGCCACGCACGGAAGGATGACCCCAGTGGACGCGGAGACTCGTGATCATTGGTGGTGGCGGCCGGGTTGGCGTCGGGGGCGGAGCTTCTACACCTGGCACTTCCTCATGGACGGACAGCCTGAACTGCACGAGTTCGTAAAGCACGTGCGGTTGGCTTTGGATGAGTTGCCCATGTTCGATCCCATCCCGATCCAGTGGCTTCACATGACCACACAGGGTGTCGGTTTCAGCGATGAGGTAGGCGAGCAGGAATTGGCTGCGTTAGGCGCTGCGGTCATAAGGCGGGTGGGCGACTTTGGGCCGCTTCGCGTGCGGCTCGGACCACTCTGTGTAGATGCCGAGGGCGTTCACCTTCCCGTCCAGCCGTCCGAGGCCGTGTCGGCGGTCCGTCAGTCCGTCCGAGACGGAATCGGCGAGGCCTGGGGCCAGGATCGGGTGCCGGAGCCTGCGGCAGGATTCTTCCCGCACGTCAGCTTGGCGTACGCCAACACGAGCGGTTCTCCGTTACACCCGATCCGAGACATCCTCCGCCGTTACGGCGATGCGGTGCCTGCGACCCTTACCCGTATCACCCTGATCGACCTGAACAGAGACGAAGGCATGTACCGCTGGAGGACCATCATGACCGCGTTTCTTGTGAAGGACCAGGTCGAACTCTGATGTACAAGCGGAGTTCCTTGATCCACCACGATGGAGCCATCACATCGAAGCCCGGGCGAGGTGTTCGCCGCGATGATGTCTGAGCGCGCTTCCCGGGTGTTCGACCAGGTCGCCGCACGTAATCGGCGCTGGATCGACATGGGTGCCATGGCTGGGGCAACATCGGTGAGAGGTATGGGAGCTTGTAGCGGGTTACCCGTAACAGGCTGATGGCGTCGTCGTAGCGCTCACCCGGAATCCTTGGCGATATCGTCGGCGTGGTGCTCAGCGGATCTTCTGGCCGTACACGTGTTCGACGGTCATCGCCATGAGCACCCTGCGGTCGGACACCATGGCCGCCCGGTACTCGTCCCAGTCCGGGTGCTCGCCGGCGGCGCGGCGGTAGTAGTCCACCAGCGCCTCGACTTCGGGACCGTGGGGGTCGGTCCCCGGGCCGGTGAGCGTCGCGACGCCCTCGGCGGTGGCCCACGCCCCGCCATCGGGGCTGGTGACCTCCAGCGTGGCCCGTGGATCCCGGCGCAGATTCGCCGTCTTGGCTCGTCCCTCGGTCATCGAGACGTAGATGACATCGGCCTCCGGGTCGTAGAAGGGCAGTACGGGGGAGAGTTGCGGGCGGCCGTCCGACTTGATCGTCGCGAGGACGCCGAGCCTGCTTTCCGCGAGAAGCGCGCGCGGGTCGTATGTGGCGGTCATGTCCTATGCCAAGTCGCGATCGGGTGCCGGCTATTCCTGGCGGCGCGGGGGCCGGCGTCCGTGCCCGGGTGAGGTGTCGATTAGGTGAATGGCCGGGTGTCGCTATATGCTCTCCGAGCGCCGCGACGGGAACACCCAGAGCGGCGACAAGGGGCTATAGCGCAGTTGGTAGCGCGCCTCCATGGCATGGAGGAGGTCTGGGGTTCGAATCCCCATAGCTCCACCTGTGTTCCGTATTCGAACGTACGGAACAGATCGCCGAAGGGCGGTCGGTAGGCGACATCGCCGATCCGGCCGCCCTTGATCTTTATCTGGCTGAAGATCGCCTGGTTGAGCTGGGTTCGGGTACGTGTTGTGCCGATCCGGTAGGCATCGCCGATGCGGGTGGCGAGCTGGGCGGCCAGGGTGAGGATCTGCTGCCATTCGGTGGCGCTGGCATCCAGAGTTTCGAGTCGTACGGCGAGGGGGTCTGTCTGGCTGGTGAGGCGTTTCTGTTCGCTCTTGAGGGTCGGTAGGTCGAGTGCGTCGGCGTAGTAGGCGTCGAGGAGTTTGCGCGCGCTGCTGCATTGGTTTCGCCGCCTGCGCATCCGCTGGGAGATCCGCGACGACATCCACGAAGCCTTCATGACCCTCGCCGCCGCGATCATCTGCCGGCGCCGCCTCACCCGCTGACTTACTGCCCGGCAACTCTAGAGGCCGGACCTCACTGCCCTGTGCCGTGCTCGGAAGTTCATCCAGGCCAAGATCGCACCTGCGGTGATGAGGATCACTGCAAGGCTCCCTGATAGCAGCCGACGAGTCGGGCACCGGGGGTCAGTCGCGTGATAGCCATCTCCGAGAAAGGCGCTTCCGCACGTCAGGGAACTGTGACCGTCCCAGCCCCATGGGTTCAGGAAGAAGAAGCCAAGCGCGGCACCGCTCACCACCATGAGGACGCCGAGCACCCACCATGCCCTGACCATAGCCAGACACGTTAGATCAGCGGACGAGACACCGCCAATCGATGCTCCCCGGCGAGGGGAGCGCCGCGGCGGCCCACAGCGTAGATGATTTTGTTAGGGACTCTAAGCCGTGCAACTCGGACTTATCGGCGTATAAGGAGATTCGCCGGAGCGTTCCAGCCGCTGATGCCAGGATCGGGCCCATGGACGAGACTTCGAAGATCACTATCACCCTGGACGGGGATGTCGCCGACCTCTACCGGTGGTTGCGAAAGGATCCGGAGGTGACCCGCGACGTGCCGGTCCGGCCGGACGAGGCGGCCGACGCGCCGGGGGAGATGGGCGTCACGTTCGAGGCCGTCGTCGCCGTGGTCGGTGACGTCCTGGCGCTGGGCAGCCTGCTGTTCTCGGTCCGAGACTGGCGGGCGGCCCGTGACCCCGGGCCCGCGGTCACGTTCGAGCGTAACGGTGTCGTGATCACGTTGAAGGACGATTCCCCCGAGACGATTCGACACATCATGGAGGTTCTGTCCGACCAGGCGGATCAGTGAGCCTCGCGTCACCGGTGCTGCCGGACCCCGGTGGGTCGCGGGCGGTGCTGATCGGCGTGTCCACGTACCGGCTGTTGCCTGGTCTGCCCGGTGTGGACCACAATCTGGCGGACCTGCGCCGGGTGCTGGCCGACCGGGAGCTGTGGGGCCTGCCGGACGAGCACTGCGCCGTCCTCGACACCGACGCTCTGGCCGGTGTGGACGCCTACGCCCGGGTCGCCGACACCCTGAGGGCCGCGGGCTCGGCGGCGACGGAAGGGCTGGTGGTCTACTACGCCGGGCACGGCCTGCTCGACCCGGACGACGGGGATGAACTGCACCTTTCGCTGCCGGGCACCGACAGGCACAACTTCGACCATGGGACGGTGCCGTTCACGCTGATCCGCCGGGCGTTGAAGCGTTCCCGCGCCCGGTACAAGGTCGTGGTCCTGGACTGCTGCTACAGCGGCCAGGCCCACGGCCGGACCCTGAGCGGGGACGCCGTCGTCGTCATCGAGGGCGCGTGCGTGCTGACGGCCACCGCCGCGACCAGGAAGGCCTGGTCCGATCCGGGTGAGCGCGGGACGGCCTTCACCCGCCGCCTCGTGAACCTGCTGGGCACCGGCATCGAGGACGGCCCACGCCTGCTCGACATGTCCACCGTGTTCCGCGAGATGGACGAGCGGCTGCGCGGCGAGGCGCTGCCCCGGCCGCAGCTCACGGTCCGGGACGGCGGGGGGTACATCGCCCTGGCGCGCAACCGCGGGTACCGGGAGGCGGTCCCGGTCTCGCCGGAACCGCCGGTGGCGTCCCCCGGAGTCCCGGCGCGCTGGCCGGCCGGCGTGGCCCTGGCCATCGTGAGCGTGATCATGGTGGGGATCATCATCGTGGTGGGACTCGCGCAGAGACCGACCCAGCACGCCTCCTTCGACCCGGGGACCAACTGGGTCCGTTCCATCGCCTACAGTCCCGGCGGCGCGTCGTTCGCGGCCGGGAGCGACGACGGGCTCGTCAGGGTCGTCGACCCCAAGACCAACTCCGGGCTCGCGGTGCTGCCCGGCCACCTCGGCCCGGTGCGCGCGGTCGCCTACAGCCCCGACGGGAAGTCCCTGGCGACCGGCAGCGACGACCGGACGGTCAAGATCTGGAACATCGCGACCGGCACCGCGACCGTGACCCTGCGCCGGCATACCGGCGCGGTCGAGTCCGTCGCCTACAGTCCCGACGGACGGCGTCTCGCAAGCGCGGGCGACGACGGAGTCGTCCTGCTCTGGGATCTCACCGCGAGGGTTCCCACGGCGGTCGCGCTGACCGCGGGCACGGGTCCCGTGTACGCCGTGGCGTTCGGCCCCGGCGGTAAGCACCTGGCGTCCGGGGGGAAGGACGGCAAGGTGCGCGTCTGGGACACGCGGGACACGGCACGCGCGCCCGACGTGCTGACCGGGCACACCGCTCCCGTCCGGTCGCTGAGCTACCGGTCGGCGTTCGAGACCTTCCTCGGGGCGGCGAGCGAGTTCCTGGCGTCGGCGAGCGACGACAAGACGGTGCGCGTCTGGAATATCGACGACCGCTCCACCTTCTACACGCTGACCGAGCACACCGGCCCGGTCCGCGTCGTCACCTACAGCCCGGACGGAATGTCCCTCGCCACGGCGAGCGACGACCGAACGGTCCGGCTGTGGGCGGTGGGGGAGCGGCAGGGCGGGGTCCTGGTCACCGCCTCGGCGGCGGTCCCCTCGGTCGCGTTCAGCGCGGACGGGAAATTCGTGCTCGTCGGGGGCAGCGGCGCCAAGGTGACCCCGTACGAGAGAAAGCTCTTCGGGGTTCCGCTGCCGCCGGTGCCCGTCGGACTCGGGTAGCGGGGCCTGTGACACCGGTGGGGTCGGTTGCGTTAACGTTACGATCGGCCTCACCATGGGAAAAGGCGTGCCTTGTCATCACAAATCACCAACTGGGCGGGAAACGTCGTTTTCCGGGCGGAGCGTGTCGAGCGGCCGTCGTCTCTCGACGAGCTGCGCGCGCTGGTGGCGCGCAGCGGCAAGGTCCGGGTCCTGGGCAGTGGGCACTCGTTCACTCGCATCGCCGACACGCCCGGGGTGCTGGTCTCCTTGGACGGATTGCCGGTGGGCATCGAGATCGACGGGGACGGCGCGGGGGTCAGGGTCACCGGGAGCGTCCGGTACACCGAGCTGGGGCCCCGGCCGCACTGGGGGAAGCTGTTCACCATCCCGGCCGGGACGCTGCGCACGCGGTACGAGCGCCTGCCGGACTTCCGGAAGCCGGCCCGGGACCTGGACCCGGCCGGCAAGTTCGCCAACGAGTTCGTGGACGAGTACGTGCTGAGCGAGTAACAGCCCGTGGCGCCCCGGTCGCACTCGGATGAAGGACCGGCGGCGCACCTGCCGGCCGGGGAGGCTCCCTGTCCCCGGCGGTCGGCGCACCGCCATACGTGCCCCACCCCCGGGGCCGTGTACCTTCCCCCATAAGGTCGTCCCGGTTTGTTTCGCCGGAGCGGTCGGTGAGTGACTTCCACGTCACAACCCCGCCCCGGGCCGGTCCTCAGCCGCCGAAAGGCGCGGGGGCCCGCCTCTTCCTGCGGCGGTTGTTCGGCAGGGGCTGCGGCGGCTCCTCCTCGCCGAGCTGGCTCAGGTAGAGGCGACGTGTCTGCTCGGTGTGGTCCTTCATGATCTCGCCGGCGCGGTCGGCGTCGCCGGCGGCGATGGCGTCGATCAGCGCGGTGTGCTCCTCCCAGGAGGCGCGGCCGCGCTGGCGGGCCACCGGGGTGTGGTACCAGCGCACCCTGCGCGAGACCTGGGCGGCCAGTTCGGCGAGCACGGTGTTGCCGGACAGCTCCATGACGGTCGCGTGCAGCTCGGAATTGATCGCGACGGCGTTGTCGATCTCGTCGGCCTCGATGGCGGCCAGGCCACGCGCGCACAGGGCGCGCAGCCGGGCCACGCCCTCGTCGGTGCGGTTGCGGGCCGCGAGCGTGGCGGCCTCGGTCTCCAGGAGGGAACGGACGGCGAGGAGCTGGTCGGCCTCCTCGGCGGTGGGCGCGTGCACGAAGGCGCCGTGCCCGGGGTGCAGGTCCACCCAGCCTTCGCCGCTGAGCAGCTGGAGCGCCTCGCGGATGGGCTGGCGCGAGACGCCGAGCATCTCGGCCAGCTCGCTCTCGGCGAGGTGCTGGCCGGGGTGGAGGCTTCCGTTGATGATCAGCTCGAGGAGCGCCTCGAAGACGCTCTCGCGGAGCGGTACGGGACGCGCGATCCTGGGTGTGGCTGCCTTCCCCGCCAGATCCGACCGCGGCATTTGTTCAACTCCAGTGGGGATTTTGTGTGGGCCGCGAGCCGCGCGGCCGCCTTGAAGTTTTTGGTCAACTGCCTACAGCATACAGTCTGGAACGATCGCCCGGGTGAGCCGGGTCACACCGGGGGTGTGCGTCAAGTCACACCGGGGTCGGCAGGGTCCCCCCGGCTACGCGCTGCTGCCGGCGCGGTGGTCAGGCGGCGGCCCCGCGCGGGATGAACTGGAGCCGCTCCCCGTTACCGGCGAATGGTGTCCACATGTGGTCACTACCAATCGTGACCAATTAACCGCGATATGACACTGATGCGGGATATGAGCGGCCATAGTCGGAGGGTTCGTTCACACAGATCGAAAGGCTGCGATGAGATCCCTCCGGCACTCCCTCGCCGTCGTGGCGCTGGCCGTCGCGACCCTCATGTCCCCGGTCCTGGCCGCCCCCGCATCCGCCGACCCGCCCGAGGT
Source organism: Sphaerisporangium sp. NPDC051017 (assembly GCF_040683095.1). NCBI lineage: Bacteria > Bacillati > Actinomycetota > Actinomycetes > Streptosporangiales > Streptosporangiaceae > Sphaerisporangium > Sphaerisporangium sp. NPDC051017. The sequence continues at coordinate 198,085 of NZ_JBFBCI010000006.1, read as the reverse complement.
GGCGGTGTCGTTATCGTCCTCGCAGGTCAACGCGGGCGACGCGGTGACGGTCACCGTGACGGTCACCAATATCCACTCCTTCACCGTCCTCAACGCCACCGCCCGCGTGTACAGCGCGCCCGCGGCGCTCCCCTCGTACGCCACGCTCACCGGGTGCGCGGGGGCGGCCGGCGCCTGCACCACCGTCACGGACGGCGGCGGCACGCCGATCGGATTCCAGGCGCCCGTCGGCGCCCTGTCCGGCGGCGCCTCGGCCACCGTCGCGTTCACACTGGCGACCGCCCAGGGCGCAGACCCGGGCGCGCAGACCCTCCAGGGCGAGCTGCGCGGGTCGAACTACGCCACGGAGATCGTCCCCGGTCCGGTGCTCACGATCGTCTCCGAGGCGGACGCCGCCGTGGCCCTCACCGCGACTCCCAAGCTGGCGCTGCTCGTCCCGAAGATCGAGTTCAGGCTGCGTGTCACCGGCAACGGGCCGGGCGCGGTGCGCGGCGCGACCGTCACGACGCCGCTGCCTCCCGGCTTCGGCGCCTCGTCCGGCGACTGCGCCACCGGTTCGGGCGCCGTCACCTGCACGACGGGGGAGGTGGCTCCGGGCGCCTCGGTGACCAGGACGTTCTCCGTCCCCGTGGGGCTGCTCACCATCGGCGTGCCCTACACCTTCACCGCCACCCGCACCGCCTCCGCCCCGGCGGACCCGGTGAGCGCCAACGACTCCGCCACGGTGCGGTGCACGGTGGTGTCGATCGTGCTGGTGTCCTGCTCCTAGCCCATGGCGGCCCCCTCCCGGCGACGTGTCGAGGAGGGGGCTCCTCGCGCGGGAGACCGGGGCGGGCGGCCGATACCCTACCTGCCATGCTCCCGAAGATCCCTGCGCCCGCGGCCTCGACCCTCCCGGCCGCTCCATGATCGGCGGCCTGGCCACCGCGCTGATCATCGGCTCGCTGCTGCTGGCGCTGGCGTGCGTGATCGTCGCCATCAGGAACCGGGCGATGGGGGTCGTGCTGCTCGCCGGGCTCGCCCTGCTGGAGCTCGGGCTGCTCGCGCAGGCGGGCATCGGCGTCGCCAAGGTGATCGGCGGCCAGAGCCCGCCCGAGACGGCGACGTTCATCGGCTACCTGGCGGGCACCATCGTCATCCCGCCGGTCGCGGCGTTCTGGGCGCTCGGCGAGCGCACCCGCTGGGGCCCGGCGGTGGCCGCCGTCGCCTGCTTCGCCATCCCGGTCATGGTCGGGCGGCTGCTGCAGATCTGGCAGGGGACCACCCCGTGACCGGCGCGCCCGTCAACACCGGGCCGGGACGCCTGCTGGTCGCCGTGTACGCCGTCTTCGCGCTCGCCGCCGGGGCGCGCGCGGCCGTGCAGATCGCCACCCGCTTCGGTGAGGCCCCGCTGGCGTACGGGCTGTCGGCGTTCGCCGCCGCCGTGTACATCCTGCTCACGGTCGCCCTCGCCCGCGGCGCCCGGCGGACGGCGCTGGCGGCGTGCGCGATCGAGCTGGCCGGGGTGCTCGTCGTCGGCACGCTGAGCCTGGCGGACTCGGCCGCCTTCCCACGCGCCACCGTCTGGTCGGGTTACGGCAGCGGGTACGGATTCATCCCGCTGGTACTGCCGCTTGTGGGCCTTTTCTGGCTCCTCCGGAGGCGAAGGTCCGATTAGGTGTGGCGATGAGGGGCAGGGCAGGCCTCCGTAGCCACAGCAAGGCCACAGCTGGGGAGGGAGCCTGATGAGCACCATCGAGCACTCGGTCATGGCCGGATCCGGGTGGGCGGGCGTGACCGCTCACCCGGTGGCCTTGGCCAGGAACGCGGTGACCAGCTCGGCGAGCTCCCGGGGACGCTCCTCGGGGATCAGGTGGCCGCACCCGGGCAGGACGACCCCCTCGGCATCCGGCGCGAGCCGCCGGACGAAGTCGGTCATGTTCCGGCCGAGGGATCGCTCGCCGGAGACCGCCAGCACCGGGATGGTGAGCGGGGTCCGCGCGGCCTCGCGGATCCGCTCGGCGCTCGCCCACGTGTTGACGTAGTAGGCGCAGCTCGCCCGTACGGCGTCGTCGTCGCCGTAGGCCCTGACGTAGACCGCGATGTCCTCGGCGGTCAGCGCGCCCGGCGTCGACCGGGCCATCTGCTCCAGGATCCAGGTGAAGAACACCTCCGCCCGCCCGCCGATGAGCCGCTCGGGCAGCCCCGGCGTGGCCAGGAACGGGAAGAACCACAGCGGGTTCCAGGCGCGCGAGAAGTTCAGCATGCTCTCGCCCCCGGCGCCGGGAATGCTCGCCTCCAGCGCCACGAAGGCGCGCACCCGGTCACGGCCGGACGCGGCGAGGTGGTAGCCGACCGGCGCCCCCCAGTCGTGCCCGACGACGTACGCGGGGCCGGCGCCGAGCAGGTCCAGCAGCGCGCCGATGTCCGCGGCGGCGGTGGGGACGTCGAACCCGCCCGCGGGCCGCTCGGTCTCGCCCCAGCCGCGCAGGTCCGGGGCGATGACCCGATAGGTGCCCGCCAGCACGGGGATCAGGTGCCGCCACTCGTACCAGGTCTGCGGCCAGCCGTGCAGCAGCACCACCGGCTCGCCCTCCCCGGCGGTGACCCAGTGCATGCGGATGTCGCCGACCTGCCCGAACTCGTGCGTCAGCCGCGTGCCGGACGGTGAGACCTGCAGCGACGCCGAATCCGGCGTGAAATGCGGCGTCTGACGTGACACTATGCGCACCCCCGGTTACTTTCCATGACACCCTATTCTCGACCTCCCCCTCGGTTCGGGAAGCGCTCTTTCGCGGCGTGGCCGATGCAGGCCATCCCGGCGAGGAGGCCGGGCTTTGTCCGGGCCCATGCGGTGGTCAGGTTCCGATAGACTAAAGGCGCATCGCAAGGGGCTATGGCGCAGCTGGTAGCGCGCCTCCATGGCATGGAGGAGGTCTGGGGTTCGAATCCCCATAGCTCCACCCTCGCGAACAAAGCCGATACCGCCCCCTCCAGGGCGGTATCGCCGTTTACAGGGAAGGCACGGGCGGCAGGTGGAGCAGATCGGGGCCCCGCGCGTGCTCGTCCGCCGTTCCCTGCCCACCGAGCCCGCGGTGCGCGCGTCCGCGTCCCTGTTCATGGCCGAGGCCGAGCGGCAGGGCGTCCGCGCGAGCCGCCGCATGCTGTACGTCGGCCCCGAGCCCGCCGGCGACCGCGTCGCCGCCGCCCTGCGCGTCGCGCCGGGCACGGACGTGCTGGCCCGGCGCAAGCTGCTGCTCGCCGGCGAGGTCCCCGTGCGCGTCGCCACCAGCTTCTTCCGCCTGGACGTCTTCGACGGCACGCCGCTGTGCGAGCCCGGCTTCGTCCGGCCGAGCCTGCAGGCCGGCATCGAGGCGCTCGGCCACCGCTTCGGCCACGCCGAGGAGGAACTGGTCGCCCGTCCGCCCGCCGGGGACGAGGCCGGGACGCTGGACCTCGCCCCGGGCGAGTGGGTCGTCCAGATCGTCCGGACGAGCTTCGACACCGCCGGCACGCCGATCCACGCCCTGGAGACGATCTGCGCGGCCTCCCGGCACGTCTTCACGATCACCCAGGTCACCGGGGCCGACGAGTTCTAGCGCCCACGTGAAATCCGTTCGCCCGCGTGGGCGGATCTTGGCACACTGTCCCGCATGCTGTGGAGTTTCACCGGGCACGTCGACGGCCTTCCCGAGCGCGTCGAGCAGTGGCTGCGCGGCGATCCCGCGCGCAACACCGTCCCTTTGACCGTCCTCGGCCGCATGCGCGCCGGGCTGCGGACCGACGGCGCCACGCTCGGCTGGCTGACCGCCGGCGGCGAGGTGCGCGGGGCCGTCCTGCACACCCCGCCCTACCCGCTGCTGCTCGCCGACATCCCCCTCGACTCGGTTCCGGCGCTGGCCGACGCCGTGCGCGGGCGCGAGATCTCGGCCGTGTCCGGGCCCCGCGCGCAGAGCGAGGCGTTCGCCGAGCTGAGCGGCCTGACGGAGGTCGCCCGCGAGCGGCAGCGTCTGTACCGGCTCGAATCGCTGAGCCCGGCGTCGTCCACCGGCGCCCCACGCCCGGCCGGCGAGGCCGACGTCGAGCCGGTCGCCGCCTGGATGCGCGCCTTCGTCGCCGAGGCCGAGCCGCACAGCTCCGGCGACGACCCGCTGCCGCAGATGAGACACCGCGTCGGCCAGGGCGAGATCATGCTGTGGGAGGACGGCGGGCGGCCCGTCGCGATGGCCGGGTTCTCGCGGCCGATCAGCGGCATGTCGCGCATCGGGCCGGTGTACACCCCGCCCGGGCTGCGCGGGCGCGGGTACGGCTCGGCGGTCACCCACGCCGCCACCCGCGCGGCGCAGGAGGCCGGGGCGCGGCTGGTGCTGCTGTTCACCGACCTGGCCAACCCGACGTCGAACGCCATCTACCAGGCCCTCGGCTACCGCCCCATCAGCGACTACGCCTCCATCTTCTTCGCGCGCGGCGACGAGCGGGCGTAGCGGCGCAGGACGGCGGCGTAGCGCCCGCAGAAGAACTCCACGGCGAGGACGGTCAGCGGCCACCCGAGGCGGGTGTACCAGCGGCCGGGCCTGACGAAGGCGGTGACCGTCAGCGTCAGCGCCCCGTCGTCGCCCACTTCGAGCAGGAACGCCTCCTCGCCCTTCTCCGGGTGGCCGGGCAGCGTGCCGTAGCCGAAGCCGGCGCGGCGGTCCTCGTCGATGGCCCAGATCACCCGGCAGGGGGCGCGCAGGCCGATCGGGCCGACGCCGAGGTGGTTCACGACCACCACGCCCGGCGCGGCCCGCGGCGCGGTGGCCCGGGGGGACAGGCCGAGCGCGGCGTGCATGCGCCAGGTCAGCAGGGCGTCGGCGGCGCGGGTGAACCCGGCGCCGTCGCCCAGGGCGTGGTGGTGCCGCACGTGGTGGTATCCCGGCGGCAGGTCGCCCGTGCGGGTCGCCCCGACCTCGGGGTAGTTGGGTTCCGCGTTCAGGTAGCGCTCGGGGTCCATGACGCTCCTCGTCTCGTGGCGGGTCTCGTAGCGGTCTGGTCACAGCGGTTCTCGTCACAGCGGCTCTTGTCACAGCGGCCGGGGCCGCAGCCTGCGCCAGGCGGCCAGCCCGCAGAGGGCGAACCCGGCGGCGTTGCACACTCCGTGAGTGGCGGCCATCCACTCCACCGACGGGTGGGGGAGGCCGGTGGCCTCGCCCAGGGCCCAGCTCAGCGCCAGCGTCATCGTCGCGGCGAGCACCGCGGCGGAGACGGTGAGCAGAGCCCGGGTCAGCGGGTCGGGGGCCCGGCGCCGGACGTCCGTCCAGGTCAGCAGGCCGACGAGCCACATGCCCGCCGTCAGCACGACCGCTCCCGCCAACTCTGCCCAGTCGCCGGCGAAGTAACCGGCCAGGACAAGCAGGGTGCCGCCCGGGACGGCGAGCGCGGCGGCCCTGGCGGCGACCCCGTCGCCGGTGGCCCGGCACACCAGGCCGGCCACCAGGGCGGCGGCGAACCCGGCGTAGTGGAAGTGGGCCACGGTCAGGGCCAGGATGGCGGGCTTGAACCCGAGCAGCGGGTGACCCGCCCGCTCCCAGACCAGGGACACGCCCGCGACGGCCGGAGTCACGAGCGCGGTCAGGATGGCCACCTCGCGCGGGGCGAGGGACCGGCGCCGGGCGAGCCGTGCGGCCGCGTGGAGGGCGGGCGCGGCCGTGGCAAGGGCGTACAGGACGGCGAGCGTGACCGCGACCGGCCCGCGGGGGAGCCAGAGCGAGACGGCGCCCGGCACGGCCCCCGCCAGCCAGACGGCGCGGACCGCGCGCGGGGCGCCGATGAGCTGGAGCCCGGCGGGCACCACGACCAGCATTCCCGCGATGATGACCACATTGACCAGGGGGACCATGCCGCCTCCGGTTGAACGTGTTCAAACAGCTTTTGGCGGCAGGTTATCAGGTGGTCAAGCGCGGGGGAAATCCGGGGTCGCCGACGAGGGTCGATGTTGCCCTGAGTTGTACCGCTTGTCCCGTTTGGTGGGTAACGGCCACCCTGAAAAGCGGACAATTCTGGATGAATAGTGCAAGATCGCTATATCTCCACCTATACTGTTAACTCGCAATCCTGACCTGCCTTGACTTTCCAAGTGGTATCCCCCTATTTAATGGGGAGTCAGATATTCATTCGGCGTTGGGTGGACGAAATGACTCTGGGACGCTCGCGTCCGGCGCATCGGGCGGCGCAGGCCGAGGCGTTCGACCGGATCGGTGATCGGTACGACGAGGCGTTTCCCTACAAGGGCGGTCAGATCGCGTCGGCGGAGTGGATCCTGCGCAAGCTCCGGCCGGGCGCGCGGGTGCTCGACGTCGGCTGCGGCACGGGCGTTCCGACGGCGCGGCAGTTCATCGAGGCCGGCTGCGAGGTCACCGGCATCGACATTTCGCCCGTCATGCTCTCGATCGCCGCCAAGAACGTTCCGGATGCCGAGCTCCACCTGCTGGACGTCATGGAAGTGGACGAGACGCTCGGCCGGTTCGACGCGGTGGCCGCGTACTTCTCGCTGTCCATGCTCCGCCGCGAGGAGATCATGGCGTCCCTGCTGCGGCTGCACGAGCTCCTCGTGCCGGGAGGCTGGCTCGGCCTCGGCATGGTCGAGATGGACATGGACGACGCGCCGGTCCGCGTCCTCGGCACCTCGATGCGCATGACCGGCTACGGCCGGGCCGCGCTGCGGGCCGTCGTCCAGGAGGCGGGCTTCTCCGTCCGCGAGCAGATGGACCTGGCGTACGTGCCGGCCATCGACACCGACCCGTTCGAGATGCAGCTCTTCCTGAACTGCCGCAGGAACACGTTCTGACCCGCACTCGGCATGTTTGACGGGTGACGCCGCGGACGCCTACCGTCCGAGGATACCGACTGGTCGGTTCGAGACGGAGAACGCCTATGCGGGTACGAGACCGGGTCGTCGTCGTGACCGGCGCCGCCGGGGGCATCGGCCGGGCCATGGCCCTGCGGTTCGCCGAGGAGGGCGCCGCCGGGCTGGTCGTCGCCGACCTGGACGAGGCGGGCACCGCCGCCGTGGCGGGCGAGATCGGCGACCGCGCGCTCGCCGTGCGCGCCGACGTCTCCGTCGAGGCGGAGGTACAGGCGCTGGTCCGCGCGGCCGAGGAGGCGTTCGGGCCCGTCGGCCTGTTCTGCTCCAACGCGGGCGTCATCACCGGCCACGGCCTCGACGCCGGCGACCTGGACTGGACCAGGACCATCGACGTCAACCTCCTCGCCCACGTGTACGCCGCGCAGGCCGTGGTGCCGGGGATGGCCGAGCGGGGCGGCGGCTACCTGCTCAACACCTGTTCGGCCGCCGGGCTGATCAGCTGTCCCGGCGACGCGCCGTACGCCGTGACGAAGTCGGCCGCGATCGCCTTCGCCGAGTGGGTGGGGATCCACTACCGGGCCAAGGGCATCGGCGTGAGCGTGCTCGCCCCGCAGGGCGTGCGCACCGGCCTGCTCGGGGAGGGCGCGGAGGACACCCTCGTTTACCGCGGGGTGGTCGCCTCCGGCGAGATCCTCACCCCCGCGCAGGTGGCCCAGGCGGTGATCGACGGCCTGGACGCCGAGCGCTTCTACATCCTGCCCCACCCGGAGGTCGCCGAGTACGTCCGCCGCAAGTACGCCGACCCCGACCGCTGGCTCGCGGGCATGTCCCGGTTCGTCGCCTCGCTGGAGGGCTGAGCCCGTCGTCCAGGGCCGAGCAGGGCGGCGAGGTCAGCGGGACAGGCCAGGGGCGGTCAGGTCAGGGCGGCGAAGACGCCGGCGCCGATCAGCGCCACCGCCCAGGCCAGGTCGAGGTTGAACCACGCGCGGCGCAGCACCGAGACACCCAGCTTCTCGTACACCACCACGGCGAGCGTGGCCGTGACCGCCAGCATCGCCAGGGTGTGCACGGCCGCGAAGGCCAGGGTCTGCCGGCTCAGCGCGAGCGCGGCCTGCTCGTGGCCCGTCAGCGTGACCGGCAGCAGCATCAGCCCCGCGCCGTGCGCGGTCGCCATCAGGAAGGACCACCCCGCGAGCTGCCATCCGGTCACGCGCATGCCGACCCAGCGGGGATGGCGCCGGCGCAGCAGCTTCCACACGCCGAACCCGCACACCAGCGCGGCCACGGCGTAGGAGACCGGCTTCGGCGGCGCGGCGGTCCGTACGGCGGCGACCAGCGCCAGCGTGACCAGCACCGAGCCCGCGTGCCCGAGCACGATGGGCGGCAGCGCCCTCAGCACGGCGCGGCGCGAGCGCTCCTGGAGGCCGAGCGCCACCGCGAACAGCCAGCCCATGGCCGGGTTCATGCCGTGGAAGGCGCCGAACCCGGCCAGGACCATCACCTGCGTGAGATCCATGCGCCGGTCAGGGGTAGCAGAAGGAGTCGGAGGAGGAGTCGCCGCCCTGCAGCCTGACCTGGTGGGGCCGGCGGCCGTCCTCGGCGAAGTCGACGAGGAAGCCCGGGTCCAGGGAGAGCGAGCCGTCCTCGGCGATGTCCGCCTTGGCCATCCACCCCGCGATGCCGTCGGGGTAGAACGCCTCGTCCCAGGTGCGGTAGAGCGAGTTGGTGAAGTACGCGCGCCTGCCGTCCCGGCTCACCTCGACCATCTGCGGCCCGCCGTTCCTGGCCGTGCCCGGCGTGCCGGGGTGGGCGTCGCGCCGGGCGATGCCGCCGACGCGCACCGAGCCGGTCCGCCGCGGGGCGAGCGGGTCGGACACGTCGAAGGCGAGCAGCTCGCCGGTGCCCCAGGCCGAGACGAGCAGGATGCGGTCGTCCAGCGTGAGGGAGATGTCGCTGACCAGCGGGGGCACGGCGCCGAACTGCTTGAGCGGCTCGGGGAGCAGCGCCGGGTCGGCGGGCTCGGCGGGGATCGTGATGGTCTTCTTCGCCTTCCAGGCGCCGCCCTCGAGGTACCAGGTGAAGATGTTCGCCGACAGGTCCTCGACGCTGATCACGGTGTTGACGAAGCCGTAGGTCTTGGTCGGGTCGTGGGCGGGACGCAGCTCCAGCGCCATCTGGTGCTGGTCGCCGAGGTCGATCTCCTGCAGGTGGGTGCGTTTGCGCAGGTCCCAGACGTGGAGCTTGTGGCCGTACTTCCGGCCGGTCAGCAGGCCGAGGTCGGGACCCGCCTCGATCATGTTGGGCGTGCCCCACTCGCTACTGATCATCGTGTCGTGCCCGAGATGCCACCAGAAGTCGTAGTGGAGGCGCTGCGGCCCCCGGTCGGCCTCCCACTGCCCGAGCGGTTCGAAGGTGTCGTGGTCGAGCATGAAGACCCCGCCGGGCGCGTCGCCGTTCACGTCGCCGAGCGCGCTGACGTAGATCGCGTCGGTGCCGCAGTGCACGGTGTGGGGGCGGCTGTAGCCGGTGCGCTCGAAGATCGTCTCGGGTTCGATCGTCTTGACCAGCTTGGGACGGGCGGGGTCGTCCTTGACGTCGAAGATGTAGACACGTGAGGAGCGCAGACCGGGGACGACGAGGTAGCGCCGCTCGACGTGCGGGTGCGGGGCGTACGGGCACAGGGCCGCGCTGCACACGTTCCATCCGAAGTGGTGGAGTTCGTCCCCGGGCACGGGCACGTCGTGGACGCCGACGACGGTGCCGTACCCCGGCGACTCCGGGTCCAGGTCGATCGTCGCGAGCCCGTCGGGCCCGCCCTCCCCTTTGGTGTCGAGGAGCGCGACGTACGCCAGCCCCTCGCGTGGGGCCCGCATGGCCTCCCGGGCGGAGGGATAGAACGTGGGATCGGGTTTGGTGAGCACGTGACCGCCTTCGGAGTCGGACCGGGCAGATAACCCATCAATCTTGTAGGGAAACCTGGACTTGTCCAGTGGGCCCGCGGCTTTGCTGGTGGTACGTCCGGAAAGTCCCGTGTCGCCGGGAGATCGGGGGTCACGGCCCGGGAACGGTTCGCCCTCGCTTGAATGACGGCTCCGGCGCCGCGTCGCCGGGCGGTCGTCGTACGGGGTGATAACCGAGGGAGGCTGTCATGAAGTCACGTTTCCTCATCTTCGCCCTGGTGGTCCTCGCCGTTCTCGTGTCCGCGTGCGGCGGGGGAGGCGATCAGGCCAGTGCGCCCACAGAGGCCTCACAGCCGGCCCGGACCTCGTTACCCCGGCCCCCGGAGACGCGCGCCCCGACCGGCACGGCCCCCGCCGTGCCGGAGACGAGCGCCTCGGCGACCCGCCCGGCCGAGCGGCCCGCCGGCGAGCTGTCCACCTTCGCCCTGGACGTCGACACCGCGTCGTACGGCTACGCGCGCACCGTGCTCAAGGAGGGACACCTGCCCGACCCCGGCCAGGTGCGGCCGGAGGAGTTCGTCAACGCCTTCGGCCAGGGCTACACGGAGCCGCCCGGCGACGGCTTCGCCGTCCACATCGACGGGGCCAAGGGCGCGGGTGACGCGGCGCTGCTCAGGGTCGGGCTGCAGACCCGGACCGCCGAGGCGGCGTCCAGGCGGCCCGCCAGCCTCACCTTCGTCGTGGACGTGTCCGGCTCGATGGCCGACCCCGGCCGCCTCGATCTGGTCCGCGACGCCCTGCACACGCTCGTCGACCAGCTCGGCCCGAGCGACGCGGTGTCGATCGTGTCCTTCAGCGACGAGGCGCGGCTGCGCATCCCGATGACCTCCGTCGCCGAGCGCGGCAGGCTGCACGAGGCCATCGACACGCTCGAGCCCGAAGGCTCCACCAACCTGGAGTCCGGGCTCGTCACCGGCTACCAGGAGGCGGCCCACGCGTTCCGCTCGGTGGCCACCAACCGCGTCATCCTGCTCTCCGACGGGCTGGCCAACCAGGGCGACACGAGCTGGAAGGGCATCCTGGACCGGGTCGAGGAGTACGCCGGGCGCCAGGTCACCCTGCTGTGCGTCGGCGTCGGCCGCGAGTACGGCGACGCCCTGATGGAGCAGCTCGCCGACAACGGGGACGGCGCCGCGGTCTACGTCAGCTCGCGCGAGGACGCGCGCAAAGTGTTCGTCGACCGGCTGCCGTCCGCGCTGGAGCTGCGGGCGCGCGACGCCAAGGCGCAGGTCGCGTTCAACCCGGCCACCGTCGTGTCCTACCGGCTGCTGGGGTACGAGAACCGGACGCTGGCCCAGGACGACTTCCGCGACGACTCCAAGGACGGCGGCGAGGTCGGCCCCGGGCACGCCGTCACCGCGCTGTACGAGGTGCGGCTGCGCCCCGGGACCTCGGGCCAGATCGCCGTGGCGACGGTGCGCTGGCAGGACCCCGACACCCGCCAGCCCGCCGAGGTGAGCCGCGCGGTGGACGTCGCGGAGCTGGCCGGGTCGTTGTGGGAGGGGTCGTCGCCGAGGCTTCAGGTCGACGCGGTCGTGGCGGCGTTCGCCGACCGGCTCAGGCGCGTGGACGGCGGCCTGTTCGACGAGGACCTCGGCACGCTCGCCGGGCACGCCTCGCGGCTCGCGGCGGTGACGGAGGACCCGATGGTGACCGAGCTGGCGGAGCTGATCCGCACGGCGGGCTCACTGCGGTGAGCGAGACGCGGCCGGGACGGGACGGCGCCTGCGGCGGGCGCCGTCCCCCTGTCACGACGACCGCCCGAGGATCGGGATCGCCGCCTTCGCGGGGTCCTCGCTGAAGTAGTAGCCGTACATCGCCTGCGCGAACTCGTCCTTGCCGAGATGGCCGTCGGTGTCGAGCAGGATGAACGCCTCCCGCGCCTCCGCCGTCCCCACGTCGTAGGCCGACCACAGGTGCAGGTACTCGCGCATGCTGAGCTTCTGGTCGCCGTCGGTGTCCAGCGCGTCCCACAGGGCGTACTGCTGGTGACGTTGTTCATAACGGGAAATCAACAAACGCCCCTACTTTTCGGAGCGGAACGACCACTGGCCGTAGTCGAACGGCTCCACGTGCGCGACCGCCCGCCGCGGCCGGAGTCGCTCGGCCTCCGTGCCCCCCTAACGGGTTCGGCCCGCCCGCCGTTGTCCGATACACTGGCGAGGCGCCGGGCGATCATATCGCCCGAAGCGCGATCAAGGGGCTGTGGCGCAGCTGGTAGCGCGCCTCCATGGCATGGAGGAGGTCTGGGGTTCGAATCCCCATAGCTCCACAAGCGGTTCGGAAGGCGGCGGGCGTGCTCGCCGCCTTCCGCGTTTCCCGGGCCGGGGACGTTGTCAGCTCTTGAAGGTGTGGCGGTAGGCCAGCGGGGAGACGCCGACGGTGGCGTGCAGGTGCTGGCGCAGCGAGACCGCGGTGCCGAAGCCCGCCTGGGCGGCCACCTGGTCCACCGGCAGGGTCGTGGTCTCCAGCAGGCGGCGCGCGCGGTCCACGCGCTGCAAGGTCAGCCACCGCGCCGGGCTGAGGCCCGTCTCCTCCCGGAACCGGCGCGTGTAGGTGCGCACGCTCATGCGGGCGTGCGCGGCCTGCGCCGCGAGGCCGAGCGGCTCGGCGAGGCGTTCCAGCATCCACCCCCGGGTCGGCGCCGTGGTCGTCCCGCCCGGGTCGGGCAGCGGGCGCTCGATGAACTGGGCCTGGCCTCCCTCGCGCCAGGGCGGCGTCACGCAGCGCCTGGCCGTCCGGTTGGCGACCTCGCTCCCGTGGTCGCGGCGGATGACGTGCAGGCACAGGTCGATGCCGGCCGCGACGCCCGCCGAGGTCAGCACGTCGCCGTCGTCGACGAACAGCACCTCCTGGTCGAGCCGGACCTTCGGGAACAGCGTCCGGAACTGGGCGGTGTTCCTCCAGTGGGTCGTGGCGGGCCGGCCGTCCAGCAGGCCTGCCGCGGCCAGCACGAACGCGCCCGTGCAGATCGACATCATCCGTGACTTCGTGGCGGCCCGGCGCAGCGCCTCGCCCAGCTCGGGGTCGATCGTGCCGTCGCTGAACGGCGGACCGCTGTGGATGCCGGGCACCAGGACCGTGTCCGCCGTGTCGAGGACCGACAGATCGTGGTCGGGGACCACGCTGAAGCCGGCCGGGCCGCGGACGGGGCGTCCACCCGGGGTGCAGGTGACCACCTCGTACAGTTTCCGGCCGTCCTGTTCGGCGACGCGGAAGACCTGGCCCGGGATGCCGAGGTCCAGGGTGGCGAAGTCGTCGAGCGCGACGACCACGATGCGGTGAGCCATGGCCGGATTCTTGCACATATTGGCTTTCAAGCCACTCGTCTGGCCGCGGGCGGAAATCCAGGATTGTCCACATGACGTTGACGATGGACGCGAAGCGAAGACGCCTCCACCGGGCCTGGCTCGTGGCGGGAGTCGCCTTCGTCGCGATCGTGGGCGCCGCCGGATTCCGCGCGACGCCCGGGGTGCTCATCACCCCGCTGGAAGACGAGTTCGGCTGGACACGCGGGACGATCTCGCTAGCCGTCTCGGTCAACCTCACCCTGTACGGGCTGACCGCGCCCTTCGCGGCCGCCTTGATGGACCGGCTCGGCATGCGCCGCGTCGTGGCGTCGGCGCTCGCGCTCGTCGCCCTCGGCAGCGGCCTGACGGTGTTCATGACCGCGAGCTGGCAGCTCGTCGCCTGCTGGGGCGTGCTCGTCGGCCTCGGCACCGGTTCCATGGCGCTCGTCTTCGTCGCCACGGTCACCGACCGGTGGTTCGTCCGGCACCGGGGCGTGGTCACCGGCGTGCTCACCGCCGCAGGGGCCACCGGGCAGCTCGTCTTCCTGCCGGTGCTCGCCTGGCTCGCCGAGGGACCGGGCTGGCGCACGGCCGCGCTCATCGTGTCGGGGGCGGCGCTGGCCGTCGTCCCGCTGGTGTGGTTCCTGCTGCGCGACCGCCCCGAGGACGTCGGGCTGACCGCGCTCGGCGCCGAGCCGGGCGCCGTGCGCGTCACCGCTCCGGGCGGGGGCGCGGCGCTGCGGGCGCTGACGGTGCTCAGGTCCTCGGCGCGCACCCGGTCGTTCTGGTACCTCGCGGGCGGCTTCGCCATCTGCGGCGCCAGTACCAACGGCCTGGTCGGCACCCACTTCATCCCCGCCGCCCACGACCACGGCATGCAGGAGACCACCGCCGCGGGCCTGCTCGCCCTCATCGGGATCTTCGACATCGCCGGGACGGTGTTCTCGGGCTGGCTGAGCGACCGGGTCGACCCGCGGATCCTGCTCGGCGCCTACTACGCGCTGCGCGGCGCGTCCCTGCTGATCCTGCCCTCCCTGTTCGCGGCCACGACGCAGCCCAGCATGCTGATCTTCATCATCTTCTACGGGCTGGACTGGGTGGCCACCGTGCCGCCGACCGTCGCGCTGTGCCGCAAGATCTATGGGCCGGTCGGCGCGGTGGCGTTCGGCTGGGTGTTCGCCTCCCACCAGGTCGGCGCCGCCGTCGCGGCCGTCGCCGCCGGGGTGACCCGCGACCACCTCGGGCACTACGACGCCGCCTGGTACGGCGCCGGGATCCTCTGCGCCTTCGCGGCGATCATGTCGGTGCTGGTCGGGCGCGGCGCCGCCACCTCGCCGCCACTGGAACGGACGCCCGCCCGCCCGGTCACCGTCGACGCCGGGGGAGCGTGACGGGCGCCCGCGTCCTAGGGGCGGACGGGCCGGACGGCGGCGTGCGGGACCTGAGATCCTTGATGGCGTGAACGCGCCGGACCAGAGAGTCCTCCCCCTCGTCGTGCGAATCGAGCGCGCCGCCCCGCCGGAGCGAACCGACGCCCTGGAGGCCGCCGCGCTGGCCGTGCTCACCCTGCTCAACGACGAGCGGGCCCTGAGCGGCGAGTGGGCGGAATCGGTGAGCGCCTGGGAGACCATCGGCATCAGGAAGGTCGTCCGCCGGGCCAGGGGCGGCGAGTGGCGCCGGGTGCTGGACCTGCCCGGCATCACCGTTACCGTGCGCACGGCCGAGGTCCGCGTGCACCCGCCCGTCCCGCTGGACGGCTGGCCGAAGGACCTGTCGCGGCTCCAGGTCTCGGGCACAGACCTGACCGACACCGCGCCCCCGAACCCTCCCGAGCCCGGCGCGGCGGTGCTGTGGATGAACCCCTCCCTGGAGATGTCGGCGGGCAAGGCCATGGCCCAGGCCGGGCACGCGGCCCAGCTCGCCTGGTGGGGCACCGACGAGCCCGCCCGCGAGGCGTGGCGCGCGGACGGCCTGCCGGTCGCCGTGCGCACGGCGGGGCCGCGGCGCTGGTCGGCACTGGCCGGCAGCGGGCTGCCCGTCGTCCGCGACGCGGGTTACACCGAGATCGAGCCGGGCTCGCGTACGGTCGTCGCCGACGCGCCGTGGCTGCGCGCCGGGGGGCACCGCCCGGCCGGATGGGGTCCGCTGCGCAGCCCCACGGCGTAGTCGCGGTGGTCGCCCGCCGTCATTGACCGGAGGGTGAAAGCGAAGGTCAGAGGGCATGCAAAGCCCTCGCGAATGGGCACTCGTTCCCGAAGTGTGATCGGGACGTCGAACGAGCGGTCTGTATATGCCGTACGCTCCGATCGTGCCAAATGGGCTAGGTGGGAGCTACGGCAAGGCCGTCCCAACGTACGTGACGGCGGACGCGGAAACCGCGCCCATCCCGAAGATCACGATCGAGGACCCTCCGGCACCGGCGGCCTCCAAGGCCCCGCCCGCCAAGCGGTCCCTGCTCTCGCGGCTCGGCGATCTGCCGATGCGCGTCATCTACCGCACCATCGCGGCGGGCGTCGCCGCGATCGTGGTCGCCGTCGCGGCCGTCGTGCTGTTCGTGACCGGGACCTTCGGAAAGGGGACGCCGACCGCGGCCGCACCGGCCGGCCCTGTGGGCACGCCGGCCGATCCGGGTACCGCGACCGGGGCGTCGTCCGCGCCGTCCGTGCTGTCCTCGTCCCCGGGGACGCCGATCCCCTCGGCGGCGCCGTCCCTCTCCGCCTCGGCGGGGGTCACGGGCGCCGTGGCCCCGGCCCAGCCCTCCGTGTCGGCGTCGGTGTCGGCACCTGTGCCCGTATCCGCTTCCGCGTCCGTTTCCGCCTCGTCCTCGGCCGGGCCGTCCCCGGCGCCGTCCGTTTCGGCGTCGGCCTCGGGAGCGGCGTCGGTCACCGGAGACGGCGCCACGCCCGTGCCCACGGCCACCCCCGGCATGAGGAGCCCCCTCGCCGCCGCCAAGGCCGACCCCCGCCTGCCCGCGCTGCCCTCCAACCGCAAGCTCGCCGACTTCCCCGGACGCGGCGCGCCCGTGAAGGGACGCGTGAAGGACAAGCGCTCCGGCATCACCTTCGCCCGCTTCACCAAGGGGTGGAAGCTGGCCAAGTCGTCCCCGTTCGCCACGCGCCGGACGCTCGCACACGCGAAGGGCGCCGGGCACCGGGCACTGCTGGCCTCCTGCCCGGTGCCGATCGCAGTCCAGGACACGCTCAAGGACACCGCGTTCCTGGCCGCCCGGTGGACCCTCAACTACCACCCCGCCGGGTCCACGGTCTCGTGGACGGCGTCCCAGCCGATCAAGGCGGGCAAGCGGGACGGCTGGCTGCTCGGCTACCGGGTGCAGTACAAGGTGGGCGGGAAGAAGCACGTCTCCACCGCCGCCGTCGCGCTGGTCGACGTGCCCGGTTCCAAGCCCGCGCTGGTGTTCGTCTCGATCCCCGACGCGCAGAAGAAGCGGTGGGCGGACATCAACACCGTCGTGTCCAGCCTGCGCATCCTCTGACCGGCCGCTCCGGCGGCGCGCACCGCCGCCGGAGTGCCCTAGGCTCGGAAGACATGACCGAGATCGTCCTCGCCTCCGCGTCCCCCGCGCGGCTCGCGCTGCTGCGCAGCGCCGGCCTCGATCCCAAAGTGATCGTCAGCAACGTCGACGAGGAGGCGATGTCCGCCTCGTACGACTCTCCCGCCGCGCTGTGCCTCGCCCTTGCCCGCGCCAAGGCGTCCGCAGTCGCGGAGCGTCTCACGGACGGGCTGGTCATCGCCTGCGACTCGGTCCTGGAGCTCGACGGCCGCGCGTACGGCAAGCCGGGCTCGCCCGAGGACGCCGTCGCGCGCTGGCGCTCGATGCGCGGCCGCACGGGCACGCTCCTCACCGGCCACTGCGTGATCGACGTCGCGCGCGGCGCCCAGGCGTCCGAGGTGGGCTCGACGGTGGTGCGCTTCGGCACGCCGACCGACGAGGAGATCGCCGCCTACGTCGCGAGCGGCGAGCCACTGCGCGTGGCGGGCGCCTTCACGCTGGACGGCCCCGGCGGCTGGTTCGTCGAGGGCATCGCCGGCGACCACGGGAACGTGCTCGGCATCTCGTTGCCGCTGGTCCGCCGCCTGCTCGCCGAGCTCGGGGTCACGGTGACGGCCCTGTGGAAACAGGGATCTCTCTCCTGATCATGCGACGAACCGGGCGGAAGGCGTTAGCCTGCCGGGCATGAACAGCATGGGCCGGCCCATCCGCAGCGGCGTGGGCGGCTTCGCCGACGGCGTCAAATACGTCTTCCAAGGTCTCGGCTGGGTCGCACGCAACCCCGGCCAGTGGCTCTTCGGGCTCATCCCGGCGCTCCTCGCGCTGGTCCTCTATATCGTCGCCCTCGTTCTGCTCGGCACCTACGCGGGGGACCTCGCCGCCTGGGCCACGCCGTTCGCCGACGGGTGGAACACCGGGCTGCGCGAGACCCTGCGCGCGCTGCTCGGTCTCGTCGTGTTCGCGCTCGGGCTCGTCCTGTCGGTCGTCACGTTCACGGCCGCCACGCTGGCCATCGGCGACCCGTTCTACGAGAAGCTGTCCGAGCGGGTGGAGGAGGACCTCGGCGGGGTCGAGGTGGTCGCGGAGCTGCCGCTGTGGCGGTCGGTGCTGCGGTCGCTGCGCGACAGCGTGGTCACCCTCGGGTACGTGCTGATGTTCACGATCCCGCTGTTCTTCCTGGGCTTCGTGCCGGTGATCGGGCAGACGGTGGTGCCGGTGCTGGGCGCCGCCGTGTCGGGATTCTTCCTCACCGTCGAGCTGACCGCCCTCGCCATGGAGCGCCGGGGGCTCGCGCGCAGGCAGCGCTTCGCCGTGCTGCGCGCAGACAAGGCTCCGGCGCTCGGATTCGGCGTGCTGCTGTTCCTCGTCTTCCTGGTGCCGCTCGGCGCGGTCGTCGCCATGCCCGCCGCCGTCGCCGGGGCCACGATCATGGTCAGGGAACGCCTCGCCCCGCAACTGCCGGTGGAGGGGCGGGCGCACGCCTGAGCCCTTTCCGGCTCAGCCCGCGGACCATGTGACGGCCGGAGGGCGCACGGCGGCGCACAGGGGGTGGCCCTTGGCGTCGCTGAGCCCGAGCCGCGCGTGCAGGGCGCCGGAACGCAGGGCGGCCTCGGCGATCTCGGGGGCGATGCCGTCGAACATCAGCTTGGCGCGCCTGAACATCGCGAAGCCGCCGCTCCCGTCCACCGTGCCCCAGGCGAGGTAGAAGAACCGGCCTCCGGGACGGCCATGGACATACGGGCCCCGTATGTCGACCCCGACCGGTATGTGCCGCGCCTCGCACTCGAGTGTCCACAGGGCCTCCGGCGCGTCGCCGGGATGAAGGCCCAGGATCTCCTCCCGGCGGACGCGGCCCTGCACGCCGACGTGCACGTTGCCGTAGCCCGGAAAGCCGCCGCCACCAGGGCAGTCGCGGCCGGGGAGATCGGTGGCGTGGATCCGCATCAGCATGGGCCCATCTTCCCCCCTGGTGATTCGTCCCCGTTCGTGCGGCCCGCCGTCGGTGGTCGTTCCGAACGCCGTTCAGCCGGTTGTCCACAGAACGCGGCTCGGCTCGATGGCGCGGACGCCCGCAGGTGAAAGTGTCCGCCATGACGCCGACACCGATCCTCCTCACCACTCCCGACGACATCCTGGGCGCCGTTCCCTACCTGCTCGGCTTCCATCCCGCCGACAGCCTCGTCGTCATCGCCTTCGCCGGCCGGGGCGTCCGGGGCAAGCTGCGTCTCACCACCCGGTGGGACCTCCCGGCGGCGCCCGGCACGCTCGACCGGCTCGTGCCGCTGCTCCGCCGTGAACAGGTCACCCACACGATCCTGGCCGGGTTCGGCGAGGGCGCTCTTGTCACCCCCGCCATGGACGAGGCGCTGCGGCTGCTCGCCGGCGCCGGCATCGAGGTCATCGAGGCCCTCCGCGCGCACGAGCGCCGCTACTGGTCGTACGTCTGCACGCAGGTGGCGTGCTGCCCGCCCGAGGGCAGGGCGTACGACCCGGTGGCCGGGCCGGTCGCGGCGCAGGCCACCATGGGCGGGCTGGTCGCGCTGCCCGGCCGCGAGAGCCTGGAGCGCGCGGTCGCGCCCGTCCTGGGAGCCGCCCGCGCGGCGATGTCCGAGGCGACCCGGTCGGCCGCCGCCGACATACGGTCCCGGCTGCTCGGCACCCGCGATCCCGCGCAGATGCCGCGCGCGTTCGTCGGCGAGGCGCTCGAACGCGTGCGCCGGTGCCTCGACGGGTTTCCCGGCCACGGGCCGCCGGACGACCTGGAAGCCGCGCGGCTCGGCTTCGACCTCGCGATCGTCCGGGTGCGCGACGAGGCGTGGACGTTGATGGGCGACGCGACGCAGGACGTCCACGTCGCCCTCTGGGCCGACCTCACCCGCAGGCTGGGAACGCGCTTCGTGGCGCCGGTCGCGTCCCTGCTGGGAGCCGCCGCCTGGCGGCGCGGCGACTGCGCGCTGGCGGGCATCGCGGTCGAGCGCGCCCTCGCGGCCGATCCGTCCTACTCGATGGCCGGGCTGCTCGCGCAGGGCCTGCGGCAGCTCGTCGGCCCCGAGGTCCTGCGTGACCGCATGCCGAGCCCGGAGGAACTCGACGCGAGCATGGGGCCACCCCACATGGACTGGCTGCGTCCGATGCTGCGCCTGCTCGACGAAGAACTCCGCTCCGAGGGCTCCCCGTCCGGGGCGGCGCCGGACCGGCCGCCTGTGCCGGCGATCAACGAGCGCGCCATGGGCGGTGCCGGAGCACCACCACGAGCGGTGAAGGGCAGGGGGTGCACGTGCTGACAGGAGATCGAGTGGAGGCCGCGCGGGGGAACCGGTGGGAGGGCACCGCGAGAGGGCACGTGAAGACGTATCAGAGGGCTCAAGGAGGGCTCGCGCTCAGAGGGCGTGCTCGGGAAAGGGGCCCGTCAGTCCTGCGCGGTGCTATTCCTGCGACGCTCGTTGTAAGCCCTCATTCTGCCGGGATAGCCCGTGAGGTTAACGTCGTAGACCGGAAGGGCGAGGTTTCTCGCCACCTTGATGATGACCGCGGGAGAACCCACTCTGCGCCGGGTCCATTCGCCGTCATGCGCCACGGCGACCGCGGTCGTGTCGGTCGCGAACGTTTCCGGCTCGACGTAGAACTCCACCCCTCGCCGGGACTTCGCGAAAGCGATGAGCGCCTCGATGTCGGCGTCATTGGCCTCACGGTCGAACTTTGCGATCTTGCGGCCCCGGAGCCGACGAATTCCATAGCGATCACGCCATCTCATATCCCTTGTATACCTGGAGCGGCCCTCCAATGGGGGGCTCCGGGCCACATCGGGGTCGGGTCGGGGATGTTCCGGATGGACGCGCGTTCGCGCGGCCCCAAAGATGAGAAAGACCACCCGATCCGACGGAAGACACGGGGCTCTCATGGCAGGGGCAGTGACACCACCAGCGACACCCGCTCCCGGAGGTTGGCGGCCGATGTCCCAGCCTCACGACGCGAGTCACCCGCAGCTCCGGGTGACCGACCACGACCGCGACACGGTGGTCGAACAGGTGACCACGGCCTACGCCGAAGGCCGCCTCAGCAAGGACGAACTCGACGAGCGCCTGCACCTGGCGATGACGGCGCGCGTCCACGCCGACCTCGCGCCGATCGTCCGGGACCTGAACGCGGGACGGCCCGCGCCGCCCCCGCCCATGCCGTCGGCCTGGCCTGGACAGCCGTCGTCGTGGCCGGGGCACGGGTACGCCGCCATGCCGACGGGCCGCGAGCGGCTCGGCGCCGCCGCCGCCCATATTCTTCCGATCTGCGGGCTCTCCTTCGTCGGCCCGCTGATCCTCCTGCTCACCGGGGGGCGGCACTCGCCGTACATCAGGCGGCACGCGATCGAGTCGCTCAACTTCCACCTGACAGTGCTCGGTGCCACGATCCTGCTGCCGCTCACGGTCATCGGCATCGTGCTGGTCCCGATCATGTGGATCGTGGCGTTCGTCCTGGGCCTGGTCGGAGGCGCCGCCGCCCTGGGCGACGGCGGCTTCGCCTACCCGCTCACCTTCCGCCTCATCAAGTAACCCACCCCCGCCTCCTGGCCGCCCGTGCCACCGCGCCTCGGCCACCCCCGCCCCCGCCCCCGCCCACTCACGCGGACCAGGGCCACGGGCGATCCCTGGCCCGCACGGGTCGGCGGGCGCGGGCTTCAAGCCGGGTGGGTGGGGTGGGGGTGGGGAGTTAGAGGGAGAGGTTAGAGGAGGAGTTGGCGGACTGAGTCGACGGTGTCGGCGTCGGTGGGGCGTTTGTCGGGGCGGTAGCGCAGGACGCGGGCGAACCGCAGAGCCATGCCGCCGGGGTAGCGCGGCGAGCGCTGTACGCCGTCGAAGGCGACCTCGACCACCATCTCGGGGCGCAGCCGAACCACCCACTCGTCGCTCGGCCCCTCGGCCAGATCCAGGAACCGCTCGGTCTGCCAGGCGAGGAGCTCGTCGGTCAGCCCCTTGAACGTCTTGCCGAGCATGACGAAACCGCCCGTCTCGGGATCGCGTGCGCCGAGGTGCAGGTTGGACAACTTGCCCTGCCGCCGGCCGTGCCCCCATTCGGCGGCCAGCACGACGAGGTCGAGGGTGTGGCGGGGCTTGACCTTGATCCACCCCGCGCCACGGCGACCGGCCGCGTAGGGGGTAGAGGGCGACTTCACCACGAGGCCCTCGTGCCCCTGCCGCAGGACCTCGGCGAAGAACTGCATGCCCTCCTCGGGATCGGCGGTCACCAGGCGCGGTGTGAGCAACTCGGCAGGGACGGCGCCGGCCAGAGCCTCGTGGCGGTCGCTGTCGGGAAGGTCGAGAAGGTCCTTTCCGCCCACGCGCAGCGCGTCGAAGAAGAACACGCTCAGTGGGGTGGTGTCGCGCAGCCGCTCGGTGTCGGACTTGCTGGCCACCCGGCTCGCCGTCACCTGGAACGGCTCGGGGCGGCCGTCGGGACGCAGGGCGATCACCTCGCCGTCCAGGACGATGTCGCCGACCGGGAGCGTGAGCACGGCCTCGACCAGCTCGGGGACCTGCGCGGTGATGTCGTCCAGGGTGCGGGTGAACACCTTCACCTCGCTGCCGGAGCGGTGGGCCTGCACGCGCACGCCGTCGAGCTTCCATTCCAGCGCGGCCGGGCCTCCTCCGAGCTTCGCCAGGGCGGCGGCCACGTTCGGCGCGCTCTGCGCCAGCATCGGTGAGACGGGGCGGCCGACCTCCAGATGGAATGCCCTCAGGGCTTCGACGCCGCCCGTGAGCGCGGCGGCGCCGACCGCGGGGAGCCAGCCGCGCAGCGTGAGCGCGCGCCGGACCTCGGCCGACGGCGTTCCCGCGGCCTTGGCCACCGCTTCGATCATCACGCCGTTGAGCGCGCCCTGGCGCATCTCGCCGCCCAGCAGGCGCAGCAGGAAGGACTGTTCCTGGGTGGTGGCCGAGCGGAACAGCCGATCCAGCAGTTCCTTCCTGGCGGCCTGGGACCCCGGCCCGGTCTGTGCCTTGATCCGGCTGAGCAGGTCGTCGACCTCGGTCAGGGACGCGCTGGCGATCTGGCGCGGCTCGGGAAGATCCTGCAGGCTGCGCCAACCGACGCCGATCTGGCGCTGGGGGAGCTCGCCGGAGAGGTAGGCCACGGCGATCTCGGCCTCGGCCGGTTCGACCCTGCCGAGCAATTCGGCGAGGTGTCGGATCTTGGCGAGGCGTGCCGGATCCGCCGCGACGGCGGACGAGGTGCGCGCGAGGTCGATGAGCAGCACAGTCCTCATCGTGCCAGTTCAGGGCGACGGATGGCGTCGCAGGTGCCCATATCGCTCATACAGGGCCCCTAAACCGTCAAGAACAAGCACGCGGCCGCTCTCACACGCCTCGGGACTGGCGTGTCGGTCCTCAATGCCGGTCGATCGAATGGGGTGGCGTTCGGCGAACGTTTCCTGGCAGGCCCATGTGCGGCTTCGTCGGGGAAGCCGGTGCGGGTTCGCCGTGCGCCTGATCGCGAGGGTCAGGGATTCTCGCCGGGGGTGACCTGTGGTGGGAGGTGGTCGTCGAGGTCACGCCCGTGTCGGGCGGGAGGCCGGGCGGCCACCGGGCCACCACGGTCACCTGTGCGGCGAGCGGGCCGTCAGCTCACGCCGAGCAGGTCGACCACGAAGATCAACGTCTCGCCCGGCTTGATGGCGTTGCCCGCGCCACGGTTGCCGTAGCCCAGGTGCGGCGGGATCGTCAGCCGGCGGCGACCGCCCACGCGCATCCCGGCGACACCCTGGTCCCACCCGGCGATGACGCGTCCGGCCCCGAGCGGGAACTGGAACGAGTCGCCACGGTTCCAGGACGCGTCGAACTCCTCGCCCGTGGAGAACGCCACGCCGACATAGTGCACGTTCACCATGTGTCCGGGCTTGGCCTCCTCGCCGTCGCCCACGGTGATGTCTACGATCTCGAGGTCCGCCGGCGCGTCGCCCTCCGGAAAGTCGATCTCGGGCTTCTCGAGTGCCACGTGTTCTCCTTGATTAGTGTGCGCTGCCCTGGAAGTCTCACCGGGCGCGCTCGGACCGGGCGTCGGCCGGCTCTCCGGCCGACCGGATGACTCTACGGGGTCACGGGGGCGGACGGGCGGCGAGGGCTCATTATGTGATCGTCGGCCACGGGCCGCGGGCGACCCCATTTCAGCCACATTCGGCACGTTTCTGGCTGAAGGGGAGGAGTTACCAGCTCTGGTGGAGGGGCATGCCTTCGGAGTAGCCCGAGGAGCTCTGGATGCCGACCACCGCCCGCTCGTGGAACTCCTCCAGGTTGGTGGCGCCCGCGTAGGTCAGGGACGAGCGCAGCCCGGCGACGATCGCGTCGATCTGGTCTTCGACGCCGGGCCGCAGCGGGTCCAGGTACATCCGCGAGGTCGAGATGCCCTCCTCGAACAGCGCCTTGCGCGCCCGTTCGAAGGGGGTGTCGTCGGCGGTGCGCAGCCGGACGGCACGTGCGGAGGCCATGCCGAAGTTCTCCTTGTACCGGCGGCCGTTGGCGTCGGTGCGGGCGTCGCCGGGCGATTCGTAGGTGCCGGCGAACCACGAGCCGATCATCACGTTGGACGCCCCGGCGGCGAGGGCGAGGGCGACGTCGCGCGGGTGGCGCACGCCTCCGTCGGCCCACACGTGCCTGCCGAGCCTGCGGGCCTCGGCGGAGCATTCGAGGACGGCGGAGAACTGCGGCCTGCCGACGCCGGTCATCATGCGGGTGGTGCACATGGCGCCCGGCCCGACGCCGACCTTGACGATGTCGGCGCCGGCCGCGGCGAGGTCGCGCACCCCGGCTGCGGTGACGACGTTGCCCGCGGCGACGGGGACGTCCGGGGTGAGGGCGCGCACGGCGGCGAGGGCGGCGAGCATCTTCTCCTGGTGGCCGTGGGCGGTGTCGACGACGAGGCAGTCGACGCCCGCGTCGAGCAGTTCCTTGGCCTTGGCGGCGACTTCGCCGTTGATGCCGACGGCGGCGGCGATGCGCAGGCGTCCCTCGGCGTCCACGGCGGGCTCGTACAGGGTGGCGCGCAGGGCGCCGGTGCGGGTGAGGACGCCGACGAGGCGGCCGTCGCCGTCGACCACGGGGGCGAGCCGGTGGCGTCCCTCGTGCAGGAGCTCGAACGCGGCGCGCGGGTCGGTGCCGGCGGGGATGGTGAGCGGCGAGCCGGACATCACCTGCGAGAGCTGGGTGAACATGTCGACGCCGTGGCAGTCGGCCTCGGTGAGGACGCCGATGGGCCGGTTCTCCCAGTCGACGACGATGACCGCGCCGTGCGCGCGCTTGGGCAGCAGGTTCAGGGCCTCGCCCACGGTCTCGTGGGCGGTGAGCGTGATCGGGGTGTCGTGCACGAGGTCGCGCTTCTTCACCCAGTCGATCACCTCGGCGACGACGTCGATGGGGATGTCCTGGGGCAGGACGGTGATGCCGCCGCGCCGGGCGATGGTCTCGGCCATGCGGCGTCCGGCGACGGCGGTCATGTTGGCGACCACGATCGGGATGGTGGTGCCGGTGCCGTCTCCGGTGGACAGGTCCACGGCGAGCCGGCTGCCGACCGCCGACCGCGAGGGGACCATGAA
The DNA here is from genome assembly GCF_040683095.1 of Sphaerisporangium sp. NPDC051017. NCBI lineage: Bacteria > Bacillati > Actinomycetota > Actinomycetes > Streptosporangiales > Streptosporangiaceae > Sphaerisporangium > Sphaerisporangium sp. NPDC051017. The sequence goes on along the minus strand of NZ_JBFBCI010000006.1, from coordinate 172,923 downwards.
AACGTCGCTGTAGGTCAGGTCGTAGATCGGTGCCTGATCGTTGAGGAATCGCACGTTGGATCAGCCTATGCGATACATGGTAAACAATGGGATTTCCCAGCTCAGTTGCGCGATATGTCGTTCTGTACACGTGCTGTGGGCCGCGCCCGATGCCTCTGTGCGCGATGATCGAGACGACGATGTTCCGCTATGGATACATTGACCGCCCGATCGGCTCGGCGCGATCGGGCGAGGGCAGGGGGCGGGGTGCCCCTGGAAATTGGAGGCTCGATGTTCATCGTTGAACGACCGGAGGTACTTGTCGTCGGTTACGCCGTGCGCACCAGCAACGCGGCGGAGGCCGATCCATCGCGGGCGCTGCTGCCGGGCCTGTGGCAGCGGGCGGGAGCGCCGGGGGCCTTCGCGCACGTGCCGGGGCGCGTGGACGACAAGCTGTACGCGGTGCTGACCGACTACGAGAGCGATCACCAGGGCGCCTTCACGCAGATCGTGGGGGTGGCGATCCGCACGGCGGCGGGGCTGCCGGAGGGGATGGTCGCGGTCCGGGTGCCCGGCGTGCAGTCGTTGACGGTGGAGGCGCACGGGCCGATGCCGCAGGCGCTGATCGACGCCTGGCAGCAGGTCTGGAGGCACACCGAGTCCGGCGGCGTCCCGGCGCGGGCGTTCTCGACCGACCTGGAAGTCCACCACGCGGCGGGGGTCGACCTGTACCTGGCCGTCCTGCCCGCCCCGGCGGGTCAGCAGGGCAGGGACCACGTCCAGGCGTAGCGGGACCCGGGCGGGGCCGCGCCGGTCAGGCCAGGACGCCCGCCTCGCGCAGCGCCTTGGCGTCATCCTCGGCGATGCCCCAGGCGGACAGGTCGTGCAACCGGGTGGCCGGAGCGAGGCCGCCGTGCCCGCCTTCCCGCCCGCCGTCGAGCAGGCGGGGCGCGGGCGCGGGCTGGACGACGCCGCCCACCTCGACGTACGTGCCGCGGGCCGCGTTGTGCGGGTGCCTGGCGGCCTCGCCGATGTCCAGGACGGGGGAGACGCACGCGTCGGAGCCCTCGAAGATCCGCTCCCATTCGGCGCGGGTCTTCGAGGCGAACGCGGCCGTGAGCCGCCGGCGGATCTCCGGCCAGTTGGCGCGGTCGTCGCGGCTCGGCAGGTCCGTGAGGCCGGTCCTGGCCAGCAGTTCCTCGTAGAAGGCCGGTTCCAGCGCGCCGACCGCGACGTACCCGCCGTCCGCGGTCGCGTAGGTGTCGTACATGGGGGCGCCGGTGTCGAGCAGGTTGGTGCCGCGCGGGCCCCAGAGCCCGGCCTGGGCGCTGTGGGCGAACATCGCGAACAGCAGGGCCGCGCCGTCCACCATCGCCGCGTCGATCACCGTCCCGCGGCCGGTGCGCTCGCGCTCGAACAGGGCGAGCAGGACGCCGTAGGCCAGCATCAGGCCGCCGCCCGCGAAGTCGCCGATGATGTTGATCGGCGGGGTCGGTTTGTCCCCGGCCCTGCCGAGCATGGACAGGACGCCCGCGACGGCGACGTAGTCGATGTCGTGCCCGGCGGTGCGCGCCAGCGGGCCGTCCTGGCCCCAGCCGGTCATGCGGCCGTAGACGAGCCGCTCGTTGACGGCGCGCAGGTCGTCCGGTCCGATGCCGAGCCGTTCGGCGACGCCGGGGCGGAACACCTCGATCACGACGTCGGCGCCGGCGGCGAGGCGCTTGAACGCGGCGACGCCCTCGGCGGACCTCAGGTCCAGGCCGATCGTCCGTTTGCCGCGGTCCATCGCGTCGGGGCGGGGGCGGTCGCCGGCGGCGGTGACGGCGGAGACGCGGTCGATCCTGAGGACCTCGGCGCCGTGGTCGGCCAGCATCATGCCCGCGAAGGGCCCGGGGGCGAGCCCGGCGAGCTCCAGCACGCGGATCCCGGCCAGCGGGCCGGTGCGCCTGCCCCCGCCGTCCTGCGAGGCCTCCGTGCCCGGGTTCTCGCGGGCTCCGTCGCGGCTCATGATCTTCTCCTAGGGGTACGGCGCCCGGACGCCCTCGCGAAGGCGAGCAAACGCTTGGTGGAGTCGGCCCGGAGTGGGACGGTGTCCACCTGGAAAGACGACGCTAACCCTTGTCCCACCGGGCTTTACAGGGGGCCCCTGAGTTTGCGCGTGTTTAACGTGTCTACTCTGGTCGCTGGTCAACTCAGGAGATAGCGTGCTAGCGACGATCTCCGACACTTAACTTCCAGGGGGTGGTGGCATGCCAGATGACACGGTAAAGACGACCGCCCAGATGACGGCCCACCGCAGGGCCGTGGAGCAGATCAGGGAGTCTTTCACCGCCCTCCCGGAGGGCGCCTCCCCGAGGCTCTCCAAGCCGACCACCAATCTGTTCCGTTTCCGGGATTCGGGCAGGGCGGCGGCGAAGCTCTCGGCGCGCGACCTGGACCAGGTCATCCAGGTCGACCCCGAGACCAGGACCGCCGAGGTCCAGGGTATGACGACCTACGAGCGCCTGGTGGACGCCACGCTGCCGTCCGGGCTGATGCCCTACGTCGTCCCGCAGCTCAAGACGATCACCCTCGGCGGGGCGGTGACGGGCCTCGGCATCGAGTCCTCCAGCTTCCGCCACGGCCTGCCGCACGAGTCGGTCGAGGAAATGGAGATCCTCACCGGCGACGGCCGCGTCGTGGTCGCCCGGGAGGACAACGAGCACGCGGACCTCTTCCGGTCGTTCCCCAACAGCTACGGCACGCTCGGCTACGCCCTGCGCCTGCGCATCAAGCTGCTGCCCGTCAAGCCGTACGTGCGGCTCACGCACATCCCGTTCTCCGACGCCGACAAGTGCATGCTCGCCATGCAGGAGATCTGCGACAGCGGGCAGTACGACGGCGAGGCGGTCGACTTCGTCGACGGCACGTACTTCGAGCCCGGCGAGATGTACATCACGATCGGGCAGTTCGCCGACCGCGCGCCGTACGCCTCGGACTACACCGGGATGCGCATCTACTACCAGTCGATCCGCACCCGCACCCGCGACTGGCTGACCGTCCGCGACTACCTCTGGCGCTGGGACACCGACTGGTTCTGGTGCTCGCGCGCGTTCGGCGTGCAGCAGCCGCTCGTCCGCTCGCTGATGCCGCGCCGCTGGCTGCGCTCGGACGTCTACCGCAAGCTCGTCGGCCTGAACCAGAAGTACGGCGTGACCGCGCGCATCGACCGGTGGCGGGACAACCCCATGCACGAGTCGGTCATCCAGGACGTCGAGGTGCCGGTCGAGCGTGGCGCCGATTTCCTGGAATTCTTCCAGGACAAGGTGGGCATGACCCCTGTTTGGATGTGCCCGCTCAAGGCCACCCGCGAGTGGCCGATCTACCCCCTGGAGCCGGGAAGGCTCTACCTGAACATCGGATTCTGGGGAATGGTGGCCCTGCCACGCGGGCAGTTCGACGGCTACCACAACCGGCTCATCGAGAACTCGGTCCACGAGCTCGGCGGCCACAAGTCCCTGTATTCGACATCTTTCTACCCCCGTGATGAGTTCTGGCGTCTCTACAACGGCGACGCCTACTGGCCGGTCAAACGGGCCTACGACCCGGAGGGACGGCTGCTCGACCTCTATGACAAGTGCGTCCGGGGGCGTTGAGGAGGTTGGTTCGATGACACTCGCCCAGATCTTCGAGAAGATCGTCGGGCCTGAGGCGAACGTCGCGTTCGCCGCGTACGACGGCAGCAAGGCCGGGCGGTCGGACGCCATCGTGCGCATCGAGGTGAAGTCGCCCATCGCGGTGGCCTACCTCGCCCAGTCGCCCGGCGAGATGGGGCTGGCACGGGCGTACATCGCCGGGCACGTCGACGTGCAGGGGGACATGTACGCCCTGCTGTCGGGCATGGCGCGCATCACGCTGAACGACATGTCGGCGAAGGAGAAGTTCTCCGTCGCGCGCTCGCTCGGCCTGAAGCCGCTGCTGATGCGGGTCCCCCCGCCGCCGCAGGAGGTGCGCCGCAGCGCGCTCGCCAGGCTCGGCAGCCGTCACGCCAAGCAGCGCGACGCCGAGGCGATCCACCACCACTACGACGTCTCGAACACGTTCTACGAGTGGGTGCTCGGCCCGTCCATGGCCTACACCTGCGCGGTGTTCCCCGAGCAGGACTCCTCGCTCGAAGAGGCGCAGTACGCGAAGTTCGACCTGGTCGCCAAGAAGCTCGACCTCAAGCCGGGCATGCGCCTGCTGGACGTCGGCTGCGGCTGGGGCGGCATGGTGATGCACGCGGCCAAGCACTACGGCGTCAAGGGCCTCGGGGTCACGCTCTCGCGCCAGCAGGCCGAGTGGGCGCAGAAGGCCATCGCCGAGGCCGGGCTGTCGGAGCTCGCCGAGGTCCGCCACCTGGACTACCGCGACGTGCCCGAGACCGGCTTCGACGCGGTCAGCTCGATCGGGCTCACCGAGCACATCGGCAAGGACCAGCTCCCGGGCTACTTCGGCTTCCTCTACGGCAAGCTCAAGCCCGGCGGCCGGATGCTCAACCACTGCATCACGCGGCCCACCGGCACGGAGCGGACGATCAACAAGGGCGGTTTCATCAACCGCTACGTCTTCCCCGACGGCGAGCTGGAGTCGGTGGGCCACCTCATCCGCCAGATGGAGGACCTCGGGTTCGAGATCCGGCACGAGGAGAACCTGCGCGAGCACTACGCCAAGACCCTCGAGAAGTGGTGCGCGAACCTCGACGACCACTGGGACGAGGCGGTCGCCGAGGTCGGCCCCGGCACGGCCCGCGTCTGGCGGCTGTACATGGCGGGGAGCATCGTCGGCTTCGAGCGCAACAAGGTGCAGCTCCACCAGGTGCTCGGCGTCAAGCTGGGCGAGCACGGCGAGGCGGGCGTCCCGCTGCGGCCGGCTCTCACCTGGCCCTGACGATAACGGGCGGCCGGTCACCGGAAGACCGGCCGCTCACCGGTGTCCCCGCCGTCCCCCGCGCGGCACGGCGTCAGTAACGCTACGTATCGGTAACAGGCGTGGACGCGGGGCGGCGAACGGCGTAAGTACGGGAAAGGCCGCCGTACACCCCGGAGACACCAATGGACTACGACTACGTCATCGTCGGCGCGGGCGTGGCGGGCTGCGTGCTCGCCAACCGGCTCTCGGCCGACCCCGCGGTGCGGGTGGCCCTGCTGGAGGCCGGCGGGGCCGATCGGCGGATGGAGATCCGGGTGCCTGCCGCGTTCTCCAAGCTTTTCAAGACCCGCCACGACTGGAACTACACCACCGCCAAGCAGACGGAGATGTCCGGCCGCGAGCTGTACTGGCCGCAGGGCAGGACGCTCGGCGGGTCGTCGTCCATCAACGCGCAGATGTGGGTGCGCGGACACCGGGCCGACTACGACGGCTGGAACCTGCCGGGCTGGTCCTACGACGAGGTCCTGCCGTACTTCAGGCGCTCGGAGCGGCGCGTCGGCTCCAACCGCGGCGAGGTGTACGGCACCGGGGGGCCGCTGCTGGTCTCCGAGCTGCGCGACCCCAACGAGACGACTCTGGCGTTCCTGAGCGCCTGCGAGGAGGCCGGGATGGCCCGGCTGGAGGAGCTGAACGGCCCCTCCAACGAGGGTTTCTCCCAGACTCCTGTCCTCCAGGACCGCGGCCGGAGGTGGAGCGCCGCCGACGCCTACCTCAGGCCCGCCATGTCCCGCCCCAACCTGACCGTGCTGACCGCCGCCGAGGCCCGCCGGGTACTGCTGGACGGCACCGGTCGCGCGACCGGGGTCGAGTACGGCGAGGGCAGGCGCGTGACCGCCGGCCGGGAGGTGATCGTCACGGCGGGCGCGGTCGGATCGCCGAGGCTGCTGATGCGCTCGGGCATCGGCGACCCCGACGAGCTGCGGGCGGCCGGTGTGGAGCCTCGGCACGAGCTGCCCGGGGTGGGACGCAACCTGATGGACCACCTCGCCGCCGGCGTGGTCGTGGAGTGCCCGGTGCCGGTGACCCTCGCCACGGCCGAGACGCCCGGCAACCTCGCGCGCTACCTGTTCGGGCGGCGCGGGCCGCTGTCCTCCAACGTGGGCGAGGCCGTGGCCTTCCTCAGGACCTCGCCGGAGGAGCCCGCCCCCGACATCGAGCTGATCTTCGCGCCCGTGCCGTTCGTGGATCACGGGCTCACCCCGCCGTCCGGGCACGGCCTGACCATCGGCGCCATCCTGCTGCGGCCGGAGAGCCGCGGACGGGTCATCCTCGCCGAGGGCGGCGGCGTGGTCGTGGACCCGTGCTACCTCACCGCGGAGGCCGACGTCCGGCGCCTGGTCGCCGGGCTGAAGCGGGCGCGGGCGCTGCTCGAGACCGCGGCCCTGCGGCCGTACGCGGGCAGGCCGATGAGGCCGTACGGAGGGGAGACGACCGACGAGGAGCTGGCCCGGTACGCGCGCGAGGCGGCCGAGACGCTGTACCACCCGGCGGGTACCTGCAAGATGGGCATCGACGACGACGCGGTGGTCGACCCCACGCTCCGGGTGATCGGGGTACCGGGGCTGCGCGTGGCCGACGTCTCGGTCATGCCGTCGCTCAACCGGGGGCACACGCAGGCCCCGACCGTCATGATCGCCGAAAAGGCGGCCGATCTGATCCGGTCCTCTTGACGCGCGGAGACGATCGCCGAAGCATGGACCCGGAGGTGCGCAGATGACGCTTGGCGCGGTGGAGATCGACCTGTCCGACATGCCCTTCTGGGGGCTGCCGCGACGGGAGCGCGCGGACGCCTTCCGCCGCCTGCGCGAACTGGACAGGCCGGCCTTCATGTCCGAGCAGCGCATCCCGTTCATCGGCGGCGGCAAGGGCTACTACGCGCTCGTGCGGCACGCCGACGTGACCGAGGCCAGCCGCAACGCGGGCGTCTTCAGCAGCGAGCCGACGTCCAACAGCATCCCCGACATGCCGAGGTGGCTCGCGGTCTACTTCGGCTCGATGATCAACATGGACGACCCGCGGCACGCGCGCCTGCGCAGGATCGTCTCGCGCGCGTTCACCCCGAGGATCCTCCAGAAGATGGAGGAGGACGTCGCCAGGGCGGCGCGTGAGATCGTCGACCAGGCGATCTCCGAGGGCGCGGGAGACTTCGTCCCGCAGGTGGCCGCGCGGCTGCCCGTCCAGGTCATCTGCGACATGATGGGCATTCCGCCGAAATATCAGGACATGGTGTTACGGCACACCAACGTCATCCTCGGCAACGCCGACGTCGAGTACACCGGGATCCGGCCCGACATGAGCCGCCTGAACGTCGCCCGGGGAATCGCCCGCCTGCTGCGCTCCGGGCACGCGCTCAACAGCCTGGCCCGGGGCCTCGGCCGCGAGCGGCGCGCCCGCCCGACCGGCGACCTCACCAGCATGCTCGTCAACGGCGAGGAGCACCTGACCGCCCAGGAGCTCGGCTCGTTCTTCATCCTGCTCGTCGTCGCGGGCAGCGAGACCACGCGCAACGCCATCGCCCACGGCCTCAAGCTCTTCACCGACAACCCCGACCAGCGCGACCTGCTGCTCGGCGACCTGGACGCCCACCTGCCCGGCGCCGTCGAGGAGGTCATCCGCTACGCCACCCCGGTGATCCAGTTCCGGCGCACGGTGACCCGCGACCACGAGATGAACGGGCAGCACTACGTCAAGGGCGACAAGGTCCTGCTGTTCTACAACTCGGCCAACCGCGACGAGGCGATGTTCGACGACCCGGAAGTCTTCGACATCACCCGCAGCCCGAACCCCCACGTCGGGTTCGGCGGCCCCGGCCCGCACTACTGCCTCGGCGCCCACCTGGCGCGGCGTGAGGTCACGGTCATGTTCCGCGAGCTGTTCACCCGCGCGCCCGGCATCCGCGCCACGGGCGAGCCGGACTACCTTCTCTCCAACTTCATCAACGGCATCAAGCACATGAGCTACCGCCTGAGCTGACCGCCCGCGCGGGCCTCACTCAGGAGGCGGCCACCGGGCGGATCGACGAGAAGATCGTGTTGACGTCGGGCAGCAGTTCCTTCTTGCTGTCCGGCACGGACATGTAGACGATCACCGGCAGGTCGGCGCCCGTGCTCACCGCGGCCACCACCAGCGTCGTCTTGGCGCCGCCCGCGAGCACCTCGTAGGCCACCAGGCGCGCCGGACGGCCACCGGCGGACACGCGCTGCTCGGCCGTCTTCACCACCTTGTTGCCCTCGGGGAAGAACTTGTTGCGCGCCGAGAAGGCGACCGCGCTGATCACCGGGGTCAGGTCGGAGGGGTCGTCCGCCGAGTACTTGGCCGCCAGCCCCTTCGCCAGCGGACCGGTCATGACCTGCGCGAACGCCGGGGCGCCCGACTCGTCGGTCCCGGCGGCGACGTACTGGCGCGTCGCGAAGCCGTAGGTCGAGCGGACGTGCTCGGAGCGCGAGTCCAGCCGCCACGGGCCGCCGAGCCTGGCCACGGTGATGGCCGACTCCGCATCGGTGAGGGCGCCCGCTCGAGGGGACGCCTCGCCCGGGTACTTCGGAAGCCTGCCGATGGACTGCGGCTTGGTGCTCGCCTGCGTCCGCGAGGGCGACGCCTTCGCCGTGCTCCGGCCCGCGTCCCCCGAGGGGTTCGCCGCGGCGCCGGCGTCGCCGGAGGCCGAGCTGAGCGGGCCGGCGAGGAACGCCCACACCAGGGCCAGGACCAGGGCGACCACCACGGAGACGACCAGCGCGAGCAGCCACACGCGCCTGCCGCCCTCGCCGCCGTCGGAGTCCTCTTCCATGGCGTCGTAGTTCTCGCCGAAGACCGTGTTCCACAGCTCCTGCTGGCGCTCGGGCGGCGGGGTCTTCGGGCCGCTGATCTGCCCGGCGGTGACGAACGGCTTGTACGGGTCGATGGGCGCCTGCGGGGGAGCCGGGGGACGCTGGTGCTGCCCGTGCTGGTGCCCCTGAGGCTGCTGTGCTTCCGGGTGCTGCCCCTGAGGGGGCCAGGCGGGCGCGGGCTGGTGTCCGGGGGCCTGCTGCCAGAGGGTCGGGTGCGCGGGGGCCGGGTGCGCGGGACCCTCCGGGCCGTCGTTCCGCCGGCCCGGAGCCGCCTGCAGGTCCGAGACGCGCATGGTGGTCTCGGTGCCGGGCGGCACGTAGGACGCGGTCTGCGGCCGGGATCCGCCGGGCGGCTCGTACCCCTGGGGCCCCGTGGGCCGCGGCTCGTAGGTCTGGGGACCGGTCGGGCGGGACTCGTATCCCTGAGCGCCGGTGGGCCGGGGCTCGTAGGACTGAGGGCCGGTCGGGCGGGACTCGTACGCCTGGGGCCCCGTGGGCCGGGGGTCGAAGACCGAAGGGGAGGGCGGCGGCGGGGGTGGTGGCATCTCGGGCCACGCGGGAGGGTTCTCAGGCCACGCCGGGGGGTGCGTAGGCCGGCTGGTCTGCTCAGGAGCCATTGCTGGCGAACCTCCCGACATCATGCCCGGATTGGGGGTGCTGGGCATGATCTCATGTGAAGCGGGGGTCTTCGCAGGAGAATGCGAGAAAGCCTCCGGCAGCCGGAGCCCGGTCGGATCGGTCGGCGGATCCTGCATCGGCAGGCCCTCTTGGGGGATTTGCGGGCCGCGCTCCCGCTCGAACGAGTTCGCCACGGCGAAAAGGGTAAACTAAAGGGACATATGAGGTCACAACGGATCTATCATCGTTGGGTCGCTGTGTGACTGTTTCCTGCGGGGTTCCCCCTGAGCCGGCGGGGGTGCCGCACAAACGGTAGGAAGACAGATTGTCGGCTGCGCTACCCTTGAGCTATGCGTGGCGGGACCTTGCTTCTTGGCGGGCCGCGTCGGCCGAGCTGAGACCGGTCGCCGCGGCTGCCCCTCGTGGACACGGGGGGTTTTTTATTGGTCGAGCCATCCACGCCGAGTCAACCGAGGGACATGGGCCGTGAGTGACGAGCAGTACGATCCGCAGGCGCTGCAGGCGAAGTGGCAGTCGCGGTGGGAGGAACTGGACCCCTACCGGGCAGGTGAGGACGCCGCCGACGAGCGTCCCCGCAAATACCTGCTCGACATGTTCCCCTACCCCTCGGGCGACCTGCACATGGGCCACGGCGAGGTCTTCGCCCTGGCCGACGTCGTCGCCCGCTACTGGTTCCAGCGCGGCTACAACGTCCTGCACCCCATCGGCTGGGACTCCTTCGGCCTGCCCGCCGAGAACGCCGCGATCAAGCGCAACGCCCACCCCGCCGAGTGGACGTACGCCAACATCGAGACCCAGGCCACCTCGTTCCGGCGGTACGGCATCTCCTTCGACTGGTCCCGCCGCCTGCACACCAGCGACCCCGAGTACTACCGCTGGAACCAGTGGCTGTTCAACCGCTTCTACGAGCGCGGACTGGCCTACCGCAAGGGCGGCCTGGTCAACTGGTGCCCCAAGGACCAGACCGTTCTGGCCAACGAGCAGGTCGTCGCCGGGCGCTGCGAGCGCTGCGGCACCGAGGTCGTGCGCCGCGAGCTGACCCAGTGGTACTTCCGCATCACCGACTACGCCGACCGCCTGCTGGACGACATGGCCCAACTGGAGGGCGGCTGGCCGGAGCGCGTGCTGACCATGCAGCGCAACTGGATCGGCCGCTCCGAGGGCGCCGACGTCCGGTTCCGCGTCGAGGGCCGCGACGAGCCCGTCACCGTCTACACCACCCGCCCCGACACGCTGTACGGCGCGACGTTCTTCGTCGTCGCCGCCGACGCGCCGCTGGCCGAAGAGGTCTGCGCGCCCGAGCAGCTGCCGGCGCTGGAGGCCTACCGCGCCGAGGTCGCCAAGCTGAGCGACATCGAGCGCCTGGCCACCGACAAGGAGAAGACCGGCGTCTTCCTGGGGACGTACGCCGTCAACCCGGTCAACGGCGAGCGCATCCCGGTCTGGGCGGCCGACTATGTCCTGTCCGACTACGGCCACGGCGCGATCATGGCCGTCCCCGCTCACGACCAGCGCGACCTGGACTTCGCGCTGAAGTTCGAGCTGCCCGTGCAGGTCGTCGTCCATACCGGACTGGCCGACCCGGGCGAGACCGGCGTCGCGACCCCCGGCGAGGGCACGCTGGTCAACTCCGGCCCGCTGGACGGCCTGTCCAAGGTCGAGGCCATCGCCCGCATCATCGAGATCCTGCGCGAGCGCGAGACCGGCGACGCGGCCGTCAACTACCGCCTGCGCGACTGGCTGCTGTCGCGCCAGCGGTTCTGGGGCACCCCGATCCCGATCATCCACTGCCCCGACTGCGGCGAGGTCCCCGTCCCGGACGACCAGCTGCCGGTCACGCTGCCCGACCTGCGCGGCGAGGCGCTGGCCCCGAAGGGCGTCTCCCCGCTGGCCGGCGCCACCGACTGGGTCAACGTCGAGTGCCCGAAGTGCGCGGGCCCCGCCCAGCGCGACACCGACACGATGGACACCTTCGTCGACTCCTCGTGGTACTTCCTGCGGTACTGCTCGCCCGGCTTCGAGGACGGCCCGTTCGACGTCGAGCGGGTGCGGCGCTGGGGGCCGATCGACCAGTACGTCGGCGGCGTCGAGCACGCCGTGCTGCACCTGCTGTACTCGCGGTTCTTCACCAAGGTCCTGCACGACATGGGCATGGTCGACTTCACCGAGCCGTTCCTGCGCCTGCTGAACCAGGGCCAGGTGATCAACCAGGGCAAGGCGATGTCCAAGTCCCTGGGCAACGGCGTCGACCTGGGCGAGCAGATCGACACCTTCGGCGTGGACGCCGTCCGCCTGACCATGGTGTTCGCCGGCCCGCCCGAGGACGACATCGACTGGGCCGACCTGTCGGCGGCCGCCTCGCAGAAGTTCCTGGCCCGGGCCTTCCGCGTCATGGCCGAGGCGGGCGCCGCCTCCGCGCCCGGCGTGGACGCAGTCACCGGCGACCTGGAGCTGCGCAAGGTCACGCACAGGACGATCGACGAGGTCACCCGCCTGATCGAGTCCCACCGCTTCAACGTCGCCGTGGCCCGCATGATGGAGCTGACCTCCGCCGCGCGCAAGGCCATCGACTCCGGTCCCGGCGCCGCCGATCCGGCCGTGCGCGAGGCCGCCGAGGCCCTGGCGGTCATGCTGTCGCTGGTCGCGCCGTACTGCGCCGAGGGAGGCTGGGAGCGCCTCGGGCACGGCCCCACGGTGGCGCACGGCGGGTGGCCGGCGGCCGACCCGGCGCTGCTGGTGCAGGAGTCGGTCACGTGCGTCGTGCAGGTCGCGGGCAAGGTGAGGGACCGGCTGGAGGTCTCGCCGTCGATCTCGGCGGACGAGCTGGAGGCGCTGGCCCTGGGGTCGGAGAAGGTGCGGGCCTACCTGTCCGGTGACCCCCGCAAGGTCATCGTGCGGGCGCCCAAGCTGGTCAACATCGTCCCCTGAGCCGATCGGACGTCATTGGCGGAACCGTCCGGGCTATCGGACGGTCCTGGGACGGGACGGTCTGAGCCGCCACGGCTTCCTGGCGCGAAACGAGCTGAACCCGCCCGAGCGGTCACCTCTGGGTGACGCTCAGGCGGGTTCGTGACGCGGCGGCCGGGGAGCGCGCGGGTCACCCGGGAGCGGGACACGGCGGCATGCGGTGTCCCGGCTCCTCGAAGGCCCTGGTGCGGAGCGTGCCGGAAGGCAGGGTCAGAGCTTGCGGAGGACCGCCGTCACCTTGCCGAGCACGGTGGCCTCGTCGCCCGGGATCGGGTCGTAGTTCGGGTTGTGGGGCACCAGCCAGATGTGGCCGTCCTTGCGCTTGAACGTCTTGACGGTGGCCTCGCCGTCGATCATGGCGGCGACGATGTCGCCGTTGTCGGCCACCGGCTGCTGGCGCACGACCACCCAGTCGCCGTCGGCGATGGCGGCGTCGATCATCGAGTCGCCGGCGACCTGGAGCAGGAACAGCGTGCCCTCGCCCACGAGCTGCCTGGGCAGCGCGTAGACGTCCTCGACGCGCTCCTCGGCCAGGATCGGGCCACCGGCGGCGATGCGGCCCACCAGTGGCACGAACGCGGCCGTCGGGCGGCTCACCAGCGGCTCCTCCTCGCCAGGGCCGACCGGGTCGACCCACAGCGCGGGCTCGCCCGGCAGACGGACCTCCAGCGCCCGCGGCCGGTGCGGGTCGCGGCGGAGATAGCCCTTGCGCTGCAACGCGGTGAGCTGGTGGGAAACGCTCGACGTGCTGGTGAGCTGGACCGCCTCGCCGATCTCGCGCATCGACGGGGGATAGCCCCGCTGCTGCACGGAATCGCGGATCACCTCAAGGATCTTGCGTTGCCGCGGGGTGAGGCCCAGGGAGTCACGCCTGCGCACCGCAAGGTCGGTGACGACCGTGCCCGTCTCTTCCTGCTCGCTCATGTTCAACTCCTCATCGCCGGGCGCCCGTGGGACGCTCCGCCACGTCACGCCATGCCCGCCCGGCCGGCTCCCCGTCCGTATCCCCGATGTCGCACACAGCGACAATATCGCCGTTGAAGATCGTCATCAAACAACTGTTCGAGAGATTACGAACTCTCTGGCCGGCCGACGCACGACATCGTACGGGAGTTCGATCGATATCGTGTTCGACTTTCGTGATCTTATGCCTGCGAGGCCGGAAAGTCGATCAGGTGAGCGATCTCGCGCGCGAGATCCGTCCGGAGGCCCGCGTCCGGCCGCCGGCTCTGGGCTGGGGCGCGACACGCCGGGGTGCGGCCGTTCGCCCTGATCGGCGGCCGGTTTCCGGTCGGGCGGCTCGCCAACTTGCGTTCATGGGTGCGTCACTCCTACGGTTGGACCACAACATCTAGTACTTACACCGTTGTCGGTCACCCATAAGTTGTGTTTCCGTCGGCGCGCTGCGGGCATCCGCAGTGCGTGCGCGAGCCTATTCCGGTTAATCCGGAAAGGGCTCGCGAGCGTGGGGCGAATACGGAAACCTGGGGCGGACTTTCCCCGAGCTCGACCCTCGGACCTCCCCATTCGCGGGGCCGTCGACCGGTAACTAGTGGGAAACGCGAGAAAAGAGAGGCGACACGTGCATTGTCCTTTCTGTCGCCACCCGGATACCCGGGTGATCGACAGCCGGTCGACCGAGGACGGCGCGGCGATCCGGCGGCGCCGCACGTGTCCCGAATGCGGGCGCAGGTTCACCACCCAGGAGACGGTGTTGCTGATGGTGAGCAAACGCAGCGGCGTGACCGAGGCGTTCTCACGGGACAAGGTGATCGCCGGCGTCCGACGCGCCTGCCAGGGGCGCCCCGTCAGCGAGGACTCGCTGGCCCAGCTCGGCCAGCGCGTCGAAGAGAGCATCCGGGCCACGGGCTCGGCCGAGATCGCCTCCCACCAGGTCGGGCTGGCGATCCTCGGCCCGCTGCGTGAGCTGGACGAAGTGGCCTACCTGCGGTTCGCCTCCGTCTACCGGGGCTTCGAGACCCTCGCCGATTTCGAGGAAGAGATCGAGCAACTCCGCGCCTCCCGGGGCGCCGGACAAGACTGAACACTTCAGAGACGACCAACACACCAGGCGGGTCGAAGGCGCGGGGAAGGCCGGGAAATCCGCCGAGACCCGGGCGCCAGGGGATGCGACCGGCGCGCGGATGTGTTCCGAACATTAGGGCTCCACGGGGTCCCGGAAGGGGTAGATCATGACGGAGACGGTGAGTGGCTCAGTGGGGCGCGGGGGCAAGCGGGCCCCCAAGGGCCTGAAGATCAAGCGCATCCACACCACGCCCGGCGTGCACCCGTACGACCAGGTGCGCTGGGAGCGCCGCGACGTCGTCATGACCAACTGGCGGGACGGTTCGATCAACTTCGAGCAGCGGGGCGTCGAGTTCCCCGACTTCTGGTCGGTCAACGCCGCCAACATCGTCACCACCAAGTACTTCCGCGGCGCGGTCGGCACCCCGCAGCGCGAGGCGAGCCTGAGGCAGCTCGTCGACCGCGTGGTGGGCGTCTACACGCGCACCGGGCGCGAGAACGGCTACTTCGCGTCCGAGGAGGACGCCGAGATCTTCGACCACGAGCTGAAGCACGCGCTGATCCACCAGATCTTCAGCTTCAACTCCCCGGTCTGGTTCAACGTCGGCACGGCCTCGCCGCAGCAGGTCTCGGCGTGCTTCATCCTCGCGGTGGACGACCAGATGGAGTCCATCCTGGAGTGGTACAAGGAAGAGGGCGTGATCTTCAAGGGCGGCTCCGGCTCCGGGGTCAACCTGTCGCGCATCCGCTCCAGCAAGGAACTGCTGTCGAGCGGCGGCACAGCCAGCGGGCCCGTGTCGTTCATGCGCGGCGCCGACGCCTCCGCCGGCACCATCAAGTCGGGCGGGGCGACCCGCCGGGCCGCCAAGATGGTCGTCCTCGACGTCGACCACCCCGACATCGAGGAGTTCATCGAGACGAAGGCGCGCGAGGAGGACAAGGTCCGCGCGCTGCGCGACGCCGGCTTCGACATGGACCTGGGCGGCAAGGACATCGTCTCCGTCCAGTACCAGAACGCCAACAACTCGGTGCGGGTGTCGGACGAGTTCATGCACGCCGTCGAGGAGGGTGAGGGCTTCGGCCTGCGCGCCCGGCTGAGCGGCGAGGTGATCGAGCGTGTCGACGCCAAGACGCTGTTCCGCAAGATGGCCCAGGCGGCCTGGGAGTGCGCGGACCCGGGCGTGCAGTACGACGACACCATCAACGACTGGCACACCTGCCCGGAGACCGGCCGTATCACCGCCTCCAACCCCTGCTCGGAGTACGTCCACCTGGACAACTCCTCCTGCAACCTCGCGAGCATCAACCTGCTCAAGTTCCTGCGCGACGACGACAGCTTCGACGTCGACGGCTTCGTCAAGCTGACCGAGCTGATCATCACGGCGATGGACATCTCGATCACCTTCGCCGACTTCCCGACACAGAAGATCGCCGAGACCACGCGCGCGTACCGCCAGCTCGGCATCGGCTACGCCAACCTCGGCGCGCTGCTGATGGCGACCGGCCACGCCTACGACTCCGACGGCGGGCGCGCCGCGGCGGCCGCGATCACCAGCCTGATGACGGGCGTGTCCTACCGCCGCAGCGCCGAACTGGCCGCCATCGTCGGCCCGTACGACGGGTACAAGCGCAACGCCGAGCCGCACAAGCGGGTCATGCGCAAGCACGCCGCCGCCAACGACGCCCTGCGTGGCACGGACGCGCTCGACGAGCCGATCCTCGCCGAGGCGACCCGGCAGTGGCAGGAGTGCCTGCGCCTCGGGGACAAAAACGGATATAGAAACGCACAAGCCTCATTGCTCGCGCCGACTGGAACCATCGGTTTGATGATGGATTGTGACACTACGGGCATTGAGCCCGATTTGGCGCTGGTGAAGTTCAAGAAGCTGGTCGGCGGCGGGTCGATGCAGATCGTCAACCAGACGATCCCGCGCGCGCTCAAGCAGCTCGGCTACCAGTCCGAGCAGGTCGAGGCCATTGTCCACTACATCGCCGAGCACGGCCACGTCATGGACGCGCCTGGTCTCAAGCACGAGCACTACGAGGTTTTCGACTGCGCCATGGGCGAGCGGGCGATCGCCCCGATGGGCCACGTTCGCATGATGGCGGCCACCCAGCCGTTCCTGTCGGGGGCCATTTCCAAGTGCGTCACGGGTGAGACGCTTGTCGCCTCTTCTGAGGGTCTGGTCCGGATCGGCAGCCTCTACGAGGGGGAAGCCGAGGACACATTCCGTGCAGAGCGGCTGGTGATCGCCTCGCTGGACGGCTACCGGAAGACTGACGCCTTCTACTACGGTGGCGTTCGCCCGGTGCGTCGTGTCCGTCTGCGGTCAGGGCACGCGATCACGGGCACGTTCCCACACCGTCTGCTGACCGCACAGAAGGGGGGGCTTGTCTGGAAGACTCTCAGCGAGATCGCCGAGGGTGACCAGGTGGCCGTACAGTACGGCGCGATGATGTGGTCGGCTGTGCCCGCCAGTCTTCGTCACGTCAGGGTTTCCGCCGCATACGGCAACCAGAAGGCCGTCACACTCCCCGAGGAGATGACCGAAGATCTCGCCTTCCTTCTCGGTGCCTACGCCGCCGAGGGGCATATCTCCAGGAGCAACTGGACGATTGTCCTCACTAACTCCGTCGACGAAGTGCTGCGCCGGATCAAAGACGCATGGATGAGTGTCTTCGGAGTCGAGGCACGCATCACGCGTGATCCTGGCAAGTGCCCTGGAGTCGTGGTCGCCTCAAAGACGATCGTCGAATTCATGCAGGCGCTCGGCTGCGGGAGCAATGCCTCCGACAAGCGCATTCCTGACCCGGTTCTGCGCTCGCCGTGGCCGATGGTCCACGCCTTCCTTCAGGGGCTCTGGCTGGACGCCTATGTCACGACTGCTACAGCGGCCAAGTGGGGGATCTGCCTCGACAGCCCTAAACTTTTGGACGATCTTCAGGCCGTCCTCACCAACCTGGGTGTCGTGCACGGGCGGATCACGAAGCACAACAGCGTCAACGGGAAGGACTACGACGAGGTCTATGCCGCTGGTCGGCAGGGACAGCTGCTGGTCAGTCTCGTGCACTTCCTGGAGCCGGACAAGGCGGAGCGGGCTGCGGACTACCTCCGGATGGAATTCAGGCAGGGAACCGCTGACGTCATCCCTGGTATCACCGGTCGGGAACTCCACGAGATGATCCCTCTAGGCAAGCCGGGCAGGAATGGCGTGCGAAGTTGGCGCAGCGAGTTCGGCTTCCTGCTGGACCCGCGCACCAAGCAGGTCACCAGGGACACTCTCGAGCGGATCTCCACCCTGCCGGGTGTGGAACTGCCCAACTGGTTGCGGCAGGTTCTTGACGTTGACCTGCACTTCTCGCCGGTGACTCAGGTGGTGGATGCTGGGGAGGTCGAGGTTTACGACCTTTCTGTCCCGGAGACGCATGCATTCGTGGCGAATGGGATCATGAACCACAATACGGTCAACCTGCCCGAGTCGGCCACCGTCGAGGACATCGAGCAGGTCTACCTCGAAGGCTGGAAGCTCGGCCTGAAGGCGCTGGCGGTCTACCGCGACAACTGCAAGGTCGGCCAGCCGCTGTCGATCGCCAAGAAGACCGACGAGAAGACCGAGGCGAAGGCCGCCGAGCCGATCCTTCAGATCGTCGAGGTGCCCCGGCCGAAGCGCCGGCGGCTGCCGAACCAGCGTCCGAGCACGACCACCCGCTTCACGGTGGGCGGTGCCAAGGGCTACATGACGGCGTCGTCGTACCCCGACGACGGCCTCGGCGAGGTCTTCCTGAAGATGTCCAAGCAGGGGTCGACGCTGGCCGGCGTCATGGACGCCTTCTCGGTGGCCATCTCCGTGGGCCTGCAGCACGGCGTCCCGCTGGAGACCTTCGTCAGCAAGTTCGTCAACATGCGGTTCGAGCCGGCCGGCATCACCGACGACCCGGACGTCCGCATGGCCGCCTCGGTGGTGGACTACATCTTCCGCCGTCTGGCCCTCGACCACCTCCCGTATGCCGAGCGTGCGGCGCTCGGGGTCTTCTCGGCGGCCGAGCGCGCGGCGCAGCAGCGCGGCGAGGATCCGGGCGCCCCGCAGGAGGTCATCGACACGGCGGCCCTCGCCCAGTCGGCCCCGATCGAGGAGAAGCTCGAAGCGCGGCCCGCCGTCCCGCCCGCGCCTGAGACGCACGCCCCGTCGTCGCGCCAGAATGGCACCGCCCACGCCCTGGAGAGCCACCAGGGCCACACGGCGGACGCCCCCCTGTGCCTGACCTGCGGCATCAAGATGCGCCCCGCGGGCAGCTGCTACGTCTGCGAGGGCTGCGGCAGCACCAGCGGCTGCAGCTGACGCCGCACAGACCCGTTCCCGGGTGGGGCATCGGCGAGCGCCGGTGCCCCACCCGCACGTCGCAGGGACGGCAGGGGCCGGTGTGACCGTATGCGGCCTATGCGAGGGTGCAGCACGGTTCATCCACCGTCGGCGGCTGACGACCCGCTGACGCGCCCTCCAAGGGCGGACGCCCCGGCCCGCACCGGGGACGTCCGCCCTTCGCCGTTCCACGGGCCTCGGCCGGCCGGGGATCCACGAGCCCGCCAGGGGGCTCCCCGACGTCGCCGGCTCGGAATGACGGACCCGGCCGCCACTAGACTGAGGCGGTCGCCGGGCGGGGAGGTGGGTGGGTGGGCCGCTGGGCCGAGGTCGCGGACCGTGTGTGGGTGCGCCGCCACGACGCGCTGGACCTGTCGCTCGGCCTGGTGGCGGGCGAGCGCGCGTGTCTGGTGGTCGACACCGGCGCCGACGAGGCGCAGGGCGCCGGGTTCGCGGCGGCCGTGCGCGAGCTGACCGGCCTTCCGTGGTCCGTCGTGCTGACGCACGCGCACTTCGACCACGCCTTCGGCACGGCCGCGTTCGGCGACTGCCCGGTGTGGGCGCACCCCGGCTGCCGGGCCGACCTGGTCGAGCACGGCGAGGCCCAGCGGTCGCAGTGGGCGCGGTACTACCGAGAGCGGGGCATGAAGGACGCCGCCGCGCGCATCGAGGCGGCGCGGCTCGTCCTGCCGGATCGGGCCGTCGAGGACGCCGCCGAGATCGACCTCGGCGGCCGCGTCGTCCGGCTCGCGCACCCGGGGCCTGGGCACACGGGCCACGACCTGATCGCGCACGTTCCCGACAGCGGCGTGGTGTTCGCCGGGGACCTGGTGGAGCAGGGTGCCCCTCCGTCCTTCGACGACTCCTTCCCCGGGCAGTGGCCCGCCGCCGTGGACCGCATCCTCGCCACGGGCGCGCGCACGGTCGTCCCGGGGCATGGCGAGCCGGTGGACGCGGCGTTCGTCGCACGCCAGCGCGACGAGCTCGCCGAGGTCGCGGCCCTGTGCCTGGCCGTGACCAAGGGCGAGATCCCGGCGGAGGAAGCGCTCGCCCGCTCGCCGTACCCGGCGGAGTTCACCTCCGACGCGCTCGGCCGGGCGGCGGCGCTCGCCTGACCCTGACCCCGTCCGCTCGCCGGTGGGGGCCGGTCAGGCGCGGCCCGGCCTCCGGTTGAGGAAGCCGAAGGCCGCGGCGAGCCCGGCGACGCTGGCCGCCATCGCGAAGCACCAGGCGTACCTCCGGCCGGGGCTCGGGCGTCGCCTAGACGGTCACGCGGCGGGCGTCGAGCCGCCGGTGCGCGGGAAGCGGATCACGTTGCGGCCGGTGTACGCCTGAAGGTCGACGACCTTGGGATCGGGGGACGGCTTCCGGCGGTGCGCGGAGCGGATGTCGCGCACCTTGTGCCGTGGTATGTACGCGGGTACCGCCGCCAGCCTTCTCATCGGACCCCCCGCCGTGATGCGTTCGTTACCGAGTTGTCTACAGATGTGATCGTAAGGCCATTGTAAAGATCGTGGACGCCGTCAGTATGGCAGAGGGGCGACCCGAGGGAGAGCGCAGGTCGAGGAGCGCATGGGCGTTCGTGTGGCGGCTCGTGCGCGGCCGGGTGATCCTGCTGCTCGTCATCGTCGTCTCCTTCCGTGACCGGTCCTTGAGCAGACTATTCATCGGAGAGCTTGACGTCTTCCTATTAACGGCTCACGGTGGCGCGTCCGATCATCGTGATTTCCCTCCCCGCGCCCCGAGCCGTACCATTACTCTTGGTGTTCTGTTGACTACAGGGTGACCGCAGAATGACCTGGGCGTCGTTCTGGCATCGATGAGTCGTCTGGCCGGGTGTCTAGGGAGCCTCATGACCAGAATGATCGACATCGACCCGGCGGAGTCGCCGCGCGCTCGTTTCGCCTACGAACTGCGCCGGCATCGGCTCGCGGCCAGGCTGACGCAGAAACAGCTCGCCAGGAAGATCGGCTTCTCCACCAGCGCCGTCGCGATGGTCGAGACCTCCAAGTTCCGCCCCTCCGAGCGCTTCGCCGAGCTGTGCGACGAGGTCTTCGGCCTGGACGGAGTGGTCACGCGCCTGTACGCCGAGGTCTGGCCGCCCCCGCCCCCCGTCCCCGCCCACTTCCGCGACTGGGCCGTCGAAGAACAGCGCGCCACGGCGCTGCGGTTCTGGGCGCCGATGCTCGTCCCCGGCATGGTGCAGACCGAGGCGTACGCGCGGCGGGTGCTGGCGCGCCTGCCCGGGGTCCTGGAGGACGAGGTCGAGCAGCGCCTGGCCGCCCGCATGCGCCGTCAGGTCGTCCTGTCGCGCGACGACGCGCCGGTGGTCACGGCGTTGATCGACGAGGGGGTGCTCCACCGGCCCGTCGGCGGCCCCGCCGTCATGCGCGGGCAGCTCGAACATCTGCTGGCGATGACGCGCCACCCGAGGGTCACCATCCAGATCGTCCCCTACGGCGCCGAGGCGCTGTCGGGGCTGAACGGCGCCTACGCCATCGCCGAGATGCGCGGCAACCCCTACGTCGTGCGGGTCGAGTCGCAGCCTTCCGGGCGCACCGTGTCCGACAGAAGCCTGATCGCCGACCTGGTCAACGGCTTCGACGCCCTCCGCGCCGACGCCTACCCCCAGCACCTGTCCATCTCGATGATCGAAGAAGTGGTGAGGCAGAAGTGGACCTGAGCGGCGCGCGGTGGCGCAAGTCCAGCCGGTCGGGCAGCGACGGCGGCGAGTGCGTCGAGGTGGCCGTCGGCCTGCCCGGCACGGTCGCCGTGCGCGACTCCAAGAACCCGCACCGCCCGGCGCTGGTCGTCAGCCGCGACGCGTGGGGGGCCTTCGTCCGGGTCCTGAAGGCCGGCGGCCCGCGCGTCCTGCGCCGTCCTCAGGACCACCGCATGTAGTGGAACAGGAACGTGCCCCGGTTCTCCCCGGGCTCCTCGCGCGGGATCTCGGCGAGCACGCGCAGCACCTTGCCCTTCATGTCCATGACGACGACCTTGTGGGGGTCCGCGCTCTTGTCGGTGAGCAGGACGTGGGCGTCGTTGTACCAGCCGATGAACGCGCTCTGGGCGGGCACGCGGAATCGCGCGAGGGCGCGTCCGGTCGCGGTGTCCCAGACGCACACCGACGCGAAGGCACCGGGGCACCCGGTGGCGAACCGCTTGCCGGCCGGCGCGAACGGGCTCTCCGAGGCGGCGGCCTCGCCTACGCCGTCGGCGGTGCGCAGCGTCCTGCCCTTCAGGTCGAAGAACCGTAGCCCCGCGCGCGGCCCCGCGCCGAAGGGCAGGGCGACCGCCGGCTCCCCGGGACTCCAGGCGAAGGGCGCTGCGGCGGGGGCGCCGCTCGTGTCGGCCCTCACCAGAGTGGCCTTCGCCGCGGCGGCGTCCACGATCGCGAAGCCGACCGGGGTCCGCGACCCCGACGAGAGGTCGAAGGTGGTGAGCAGCAGCCGCGTGCCGTCGGGGGACCACACCGGGTTGAAGTTCTGCAGTGGTTTGTCGGTCAGGCGCACGATGTACTCGCGGCCGCTCGGCACGTGGACCAGCCGGACGAAGTCGTAGGGCTGCGGCGTCGACTCCTTCAGCCAGGGCAGGAGCGCGAGCCATGTGCCGTCCGGGGAGGGCAGGGGTTCCTGCCAGGGCGCGACCGCCTCGAAGCGGTTGGTGCCGCGGACGCGCGCGTAGTGGTTCGACCCACCTTTGCTGTCGTACATGAACGAGACCATCCGCGCCGTGTCGCCGGGGTTCTCGTGCAGCGTTGTGCCGAGCCCGGGGAGCCGCAGCTCGGTGGTCGCCGGAGGCGGGGCGGACGTGACCTCGGGCAGGGGCCGGGGCGGTCCGGTCGCCTCGGGCCGCGCGGGGGCGCCGTCGCGGGTGAGGGCGTGGACGAGCGCGCCGGAGGCCAGGGCCACCGCGACGCCCGCCGCGAGGATCGCCGCCCGCCTGCGCCCCCGGCTCCGAGCGCCGGCGCCCGGCGGGGGCCTGGACGCGCCGGGCGAGAGGGCCGGGGCGTCGCCGGAGTCCGGGACGTGGGGCGGGGCCGGCGAGCCCGAGGCCGCGGCCGAGCCGGCGGACAGCAGGAACCCTACCGGGCGGTCCCGGGCGCCGAGCAGCCGCATCAGCGCCTCTCCGGCCGTGGGACGGCGCGCGGCGTCCTTGGACAGGCACTCGGCGACCAGGTCGCGCAGGTCGCCCCGCAGCAGGCCGAGGTCGGGGTCACGGTGCAGGATCCGGTTGACGATCGCCGGCAGCGAGTCCATCCCGAAGGGCGGCCTGCCGGTCGCCGCGAACACCATCGTCGACCCCCAGGCGAACAGGTCGGCGGGTGGTTCGACCTGGGCTCCCTCCAGCTGCTCGGGGGCCATGTACGGCGGCGTGCCCACCACGCCGGACCCGGTGGCGGCCGCGTCGAGCGCCCGCGCGATCCCGAAGTCGATGACGCGCGGGCCGTCCCTGCCGAGCAGCACGTTGCTCGGCTTGAAGTCCCGGTGCACGACTCCGGCGCGGTGGATCGCGGTGAGCGCCGTCAGCGTGCCCACCGCGAGGCGGCGCAGCCGCGCGCCTTCCAGCGGACCCTCGCCCTCCACGACCTGCTGCAGTGTCGGTCCGTCGATGTACTCGCTGACGATGTACGGGCGGTCCTCCAGCAGGCCGCTCTCGATGACCTGCGCCGTGCAGAACGGCGCCACGCGCCGCAGGATCTCACTCTCGCGCGCGAAACCCGGCCCCGGGTCGTCGTCCGCTCCCGTCAGGGCGCTGCCGAGCAGCTTGATCGCCACCTGGTCGCCCGAGGGCGCCGTCGCCAGGAACACCGATCCCTGGCCGCCCTCGCCGATGCGCCCGGCGAGCTCGTATCCGCCGATGCGCGGCGGGTCGCCGGTGCGCAGGGAGTCGATCCGCGTCACGGGGCCGTCGTGTCCGTCTTGAGCAGGACGAGCGTCTCGGTGTCCTTCTTCGGCAACTCGGCGAGCGTGCGCCGGACCTCGCCGTGGAAGTCGATCACCTCGTACGTGCGCCGGTCCTTGCGGTCGCTGTAGACGATCAGGTGGTGCTCGTCCCACCAGCCCATCACCGCGCTGTCGTCGCCTTTGACGGACGGGACGGTGGCCGTGCGGTTGCCGGTGGTGAGGTTCCACACGCAGTAGGCGCTCACCTTGGCCGTGTCCTGCGGGCAGTAGGTGTAGAAGGACGCCCCGGAGGGGGAGAAGGCGCCCGGGCCGGGTGCGAGCCCCACCCACGGCATCGTGCGCACGACGTTGCCTCGCAGGTCGCGCAGGCGCAGGCCGAACCTGGGCTTGCCGTCCTTGGAGTAGGCGTTCGCGACGTACCGGCCGTCGATGGTCCACAGGAAGTTGCCGTACCCGTCGCGCTCGTCGGTCTTGACGACCGTCGCCTTGCGCGTGTTGACGTCGACGACGACGTATCCGCTCGGGTACTGCTCCTTCTTCGTGAGGTCGAACTCGTAGACGGTGAGCAGCAGGCGCGTGCTGTCCTCGCTCCAGACGCCGGAGAGCCCGCGCAGGGGCTGGTCGAGGGTGTCGACCGAGAACCTCTCGCCGGTCTTGCGGTTGACGAAGGTGACGTAGTCGTGGGTGGACCCGGTGTACTTCATCCACGGGTTGATCGCGACCCACGTGCCGTCGGGGGAGAGGCTGGGATCGCCGAACTGGGCGTCCTTGCCGATCACGCGGAAGGTGTCGGTGCCCCGGTCGCGGACGAGGGTCTCCAGCCTCGGCGTGCCGGACTCGGGGTCGTAGATCATGAAAGCGCCGACGCGGAGCGGGTCGGCGAGGTTCTCGTGCAGCACGAGATTGGTGCCGGGGACCTTCACCTCCTTGGTGGCGGGCGGCGGAGGCGTGGGCGTGGCCTCGATGAGGGAGGCGGAGAACGAGGGGACGGGGGTCGGGGCCGGGCCGGCGGCCGGTGCGGGGGAGTCGCGCCCGGTCACGGCGTACACCGTGCCGCCGGACAGGAGCGCGATGGCGAGCGCGGCCGCGACCATGGGCAGGGGGCGGAGGCGGGCGCCCGGGGGAGGCGGGAGGGCGACACGCGAGGCGGGATCGGGCGGCGGCGCGGAGCGCAGGTCCGCGGGGACGGGCGGCGGCGCGGGCGGAACAGCGGGTTGAGCGGCGGGGACGGGCGCCGCGCGAGGGTCCAGCGTCGCGAGAATCCGCGAGTGGCCGACCAGTCGCAGCAGCGCGTCCGCGGCGGTGGGGCGGCGCGCAGGGTCCTTGGACAGGCACTCGGCGACCAGGGGGAGGAGGTCGTCGTCGAGTACGGCGAGATCCGGCTCGCCACGCAGGACGAGGTTGATCGTCGCGGACATGGACCCCGCGTCGAACGGAGCCCGGCCGGAGGCGGTGAAGAGCATCGTGGCGCCCCAGGCGAACATGTCGGTGGGCGGGCCGATCGGCGCGCCGTCCAGGTGCTCGGGGGTGAGATGGGCCGTGCCGCCGATCGAGCGGGTGGTGCCGTCGAAGTCCACGCTCAGCGCCTCGGCAAGCCCGGCGTCGATCACGCGCGGCCCGTCCGGGCCCAGCAGCACGTTGCCCGGGTCGAACTCGCGGTGCGCGATGCCGGCCTGGTGGAGGGCGACCAGCGCGGTCATGGTGCTGATGGCGAGCCTGTGCAGCGCGGCGCCCCGCAGTGGCCCGCCGTCCTCGACGGCCTTGTGGAGGCTGGGACCGTCGATGTACTCGCTGACGACGTACGGCAGGTCTTCGGCCAGGCCGCTCTCGATCACCTGGGCCGTGTAGAACGCGGACATCCGCCGCTGATCCTCGATCTTGTCGAGGAAGGCCGCGGGATCGGTGAGCCCGCTGTGGAGCAGGGTGACCGCGACATGTTCGTCCTGTGGTCCACGTGCCAGGTAGACGACGCCGTGCCGCCCTGTCCGCAGACGCCCGACGAGGTGATATTGACCTAAGTCAGATGGATCGTCCGATTGCAGGGGCAGAGCCTCCGGCATGCCGGGATCTCCTTCAAAATCGGGTCCCTAGATCACCAATTATGCGTACGGAGTTCACCGCCGGGGAGTCCTTTGCGGGTGTTCGCGGGTAACTCGCTAGAGACGAGTAAGAGGTGAGGATCATGGCAAAGTGCGAAGTATGCGGCAACGACTATGACATGAGCTTCGAGGTCCACGTCAAGGGCGGTGTCCACACCTACGACTGCTTCGAGTGCGCCATCCAGGGCATGGCTCCGACCTGTGAGAACTGCGGCGTCCGCGTCGTCGGTCACGGTGTGGAGGCCAACGGCCACTGGTACTGCTGCGCCCACTGCGCGCGGAAGCGGGGTGTCTCGGAGCTGGTGGACCGGGTCGGCGCGGCGACCGGTTGACCGCGCCCCCACCGCGCGCCCACCTCACGCGGACCGCACGCCGGGCCCGCGCGGGCACTGTGCCGGCCCTGGGGTGGCCCTGGGCGGGGCTGTGCCCGTTCCGTGATGGTCTGCGCCCCGCCGTCCAGGTTCCAGTCCGGCGAAATTATGGTCATCCCGCTTGCCTTATGGGTGGTGTTGCGGACATTGTTAGGGATGCCGGTCCGGCGGGTGAGGTCAGGTCACCCGCCGGGCCGGTTTCGCGCGGTGCCCGTAGCCCTGTCCACCGCCTCTCTGGCCCGCCCGGCCCGCTCCCCCTGATCCGCTCGGCGGATGGCGGCGTGAGGAAGAATCAGGGCGTGCGGTTCGGCATCCTCGGCTCCACCCAGGCGGGGCTTCCCGATGGCCGCCCGGTCGCCGTGGGCGGCCCCGGAGTACGGGTGCTCCTGGCCCGGCTGCTCGCCGAGGCCGGCCAGGTGGTCGGCACACGGCACCTGATCGACGCAAGGTGGCGAAGCACCATAACGCGGTGTGAGCGTCTCTGACGCGTCACCGCGGTTCCGGCTTTCTCGCGCTCGGTACGGTGCTTCTCGAAAGGCGCCGCGGCGGTGGGGTGTGGTGTGGCGAAATCGGCGCCTCTGTACGGCGGCTCGCCGGGCGAAGGTGCTATTCGGTGTCGGAGGGGCCGGATTTGCGGTCTCCGGCGACGAGGCGGTCGCCTCGGGTCGTGGGCGTGGACGGGGCGTTCGCCGGGGGCTCGGCCGCCGCGTCGCGCGGGGCGTCGGCGGACTTGGACGGGCGTCTGGTCCTGGGGGGCTTCCGCGGCGCGGTGACCTCGGCCGAGTCGGCCGAGTCGGCGGAGGCGGCACGGGTCGCCGAGCCTTCACGGGTCGCCGGGCCCGCCGTGGCTGCCGGTCCGGTCGGGTTTCCCAGCCCGGTCGGGCTTCCTGGGCCCGTGCCGGCCGGGCCGGGACTGTCGCCGGGCTGGTTCTTGACCTTGGGGAACGTCACGGGGCCCGCCGGTGTCCCGGGGGTCTTGGTGTCCGTGCCGGCAGAGGGGGCGTCCGCCGGGCGGGCGTCGGCCGGGGCAGGACGGGCCGGCTCGCGCCAGGAGGAGATGACGTCGTCCGCCTCCGCGTCGGCGGCCATCTCGTCGGTGGCCTTGGCCTCGCGCCGCCGGATGACGACGAGGTGGTCGATGGACAGCCGCCCCGCGCCGACGACCGCCAGCAGCACCGAGGCCGCTCCGAGCGCGACGATCAGGCTGATGTCCCCGCCGGTCAGGGGGAGGCCGGTGTCCCCGCTGACGAGCACGAACACCGCCAGCGCCTCGGCGAACAGGACGAGCCCGCAGGCCGGGACGGCGAGGCCCCCGACCAGCAGCGCCCCGCCGAGGAGTTCGATGAGCATGGTGCCGGCGGCCCAGACGCCGGGTCCGGGAGCGCCCATCTTCGCGAACTGATCGCCTGTCGCGGTCAGCCCGAACTCGAGCTTGTGCCAGCCGTTGGCGAAGAAGATCCCGCCGACGCCCAGCCGGGCGGCCAGCGAAGCGAGATCCTGGAGGGCTCGTCTCACGGTAGCCATTCTGTAGGGGTCTGTCCGTGTTGCACAGCCACTTGCCCCGTATCCCGCCTGTTATGCCTGGAGGAGCCCTTCGTCCCACCCACAGAGGTGCACACAGGCACGCAAGAGGGGCGGCGGGACACCCAGGAGCCCGATGCTCACCGTCACGGTCGTGTGCAGGGCGGAGACGAACGCGACGCGCGCGCCGTCCAGCAGCGCGGTGCCCGCCGTTCCGCCGACCTCCCGGGCGACGTGCGCGGCGGAGGCCAGTGACTCCCGCGCCTGGCCCATCGCCCGCGGCGGCACCCCGGGTACGGCGGCGACACCGGGCGCGTAGACGGCCGCGGTGATCGTGCCGAGCACGGCGACGCCGAGGCCCGCGCCGAGCTCGTACACCGTCTCCTCGATCGCGGCCGCGCCGCCGGCGCGCGAGGCGGGGGCCGAGGCCATGATGGTGTCGGACGCGGCCAGCAGGGAGACCTCCACCCGATGATCTTGGTGCGCCGGTCCGGACGGGGGAGCTGGCGCGGCCGGACGCCCGGTCTCCAGGGGCTTGTGGGAACCCTGATCAACCTGGGGCGATCCAGACCTCTCTAGAGAGCTATAGGTATATGTCCGGCATCTAGGCAAGCGGTGATCCGCAACAGACCATGACTGACGTGGGGAACACCAGTGAGTCCGATCCCTCTCCGGTGCCATCCCCGCGAGACCGCTCCGATCCCCGGGCATGGTGCGTGGTGGCCGTGGCAAGGCTGGCACGCGACCAGCCGGAGGGAGCACTGGAGGCCGCCGGCGAGGCGGTCGAACGTGATCCCGACGGCGAATGGGGACATCGGCTGATGAGTCTCGCCCTAGAACGCCTCGGCCGCGACTCCGAGGCGGTCGTCGCGGCTCAGGACGCCGTCCGGCTCGCACCCGGCTCCTGGGCCGCGCGGCTAAGGCTCGGCTCGGCCCTGCGCCGGCTCCCCGGCCGGTGGAGGGACGCGTGGGCCCAGGCCCAGAAGGCCGTTCGCTTCGCGCCCGAGCAACCCGACCCGCACGTCCTCATCGGCGACCTCGCCCTGGTCCGCGGCGACCACGAGCAGGCCGCCGCCGCCTACCGCGCCGCGCTGCGGCGCGACGACGACCATCCCGGCGCGCGGATCAACCTCGGCCTCACCTTCCTGCGCTGGGACCGTCCCCGCGACCACCACGACCCGACCTGGGAGGTCGACCCGCGCGAGACCGCCCGCGCCCGCCGCGCCCTGGAACTGTGGGCGCGCCAGGTCCGCGCCCTGCTCGTGTTCGGCCTCGCCGCCGTGGCGGTCCTGTCCTTCTGGTACGGCCTGCGGACGGAGGCACGCCTCGCCGGCGCCGCCGCGCTCGTCCTCGCCGCGGCCGTCACCGTGCGGCAGGCCAGGAAGATCACGGTGTGGCGGTACGTGCCGGGCATGCTCGCCCGCGACCTGTGGCTGGCGGTGGCCGTGTCGGTCACACTGCTGGCGACGGCCGCTCACGTCGCCGCGCTGGCCACCCTGCCGGCCTGGTCGCTCGCCGACGCGGCCGTCCCGCTCGTCTCCGCGGCCTCGCCCCTGATGCGCTGGGACGACGTCCTCGGCGCGTTCTGCGCCGGGCTCTTCGGCCTGGTCCTGTTCAACGGCGTCGCCGTGCTGCTGTTCCGCGGTCTCGCCGAGGCCTGGCGGGGCAGGCCCGTACGGGCGCTCGCCGAGTTCACGGCCGTCCCTCCCGAGCGGGTCGGCCTGCGCGACACCGGCGTCACCCTGTGGATTGTCGCCGCCCGCCTGTGGTTCCTCGTGGCCGCCCTCGCCGTGGTCCCGCCCGCGCTCGGCGAACCGCGGGCCGCGCTGGCGGGGGTGCTCGTCCCCGCGGCGATGCTGTACGTGTGGAGGCGGGGCGGGCTGCGGTCGCGGCTGCGCGCGATCCTCGGCGCGGACTGGTCACTGGCGACCGCCCTGGCGTTCCTGCTGCCGGCCTCGGCCGCGCTGGCGGTCGCGGGAGGCGCGGCGACCCTCGGCCTGCGCCCGGTGACCGGCGAGCGGGCGTGGTGGGCGGTCGCGATCGCCCTGCTCGTCGTGATCCTCGCCTTCGCGGCGCGCTCCGCGCGGGCCTGGTGGCGGGGCTCGGCAGGGCCGTGGCGGGCCTCGCTGATCCCCTGCGAGGGCTGTGGCCCCCGCCTGCCGGGCGAGGTCAGCCCGTCGGTCGGCCTCAGCCCCGAGGTACGGCGCGCGTTCACCTACTCCCGCGCGGTCGTGCTGTCCTACGCCGACGCCGCGGGCCCCCGCACGCTCGCCGTCGGCGCCGTGACCTCGGTCAGCGCGTCCGGCGACCTGCGCCTGATCGCCGCCGAGGACGCCTGGGCCGCCGCGGAGCGCGACCCGCGGGTGGCCGTCTTCGTCGCCGACCCCGTCGAACGGAGGTTCTGGGCCGAGGTGCGCGGCATCGCCCTCGCCGACCCCGCGGAGGACGTGCTGCGCGTGACCCCCAAACACGTCCTGGTCGGCGAGTACCCCGGCCGCCACGAGGCCCGCGCCGCGCCCCGTCGCTCCTGACCGCCCCACCCGCCACCCGGTCCGCCCCCGCCCGCGCGCATGGACGCGCGGCGCGCGGTGAAGGGCACAAGGCCGGGGACGCGCGCCGAGGGCCCCGGTGCGGTATAACCGGGAGGCGACCGGGGAGGCAAAATGCGGGACTCCGACAGGGCCCGGCCGGCGGGGCGCGCCGCGGCCCGTGACGCGTTCGAGCGCGTCCGAATAAGTTATTTCCAGCTCTCCCGTGGGACGAGACGGACGATCTTCGCTGCCGTTCTCATCGGCGCCGCCGTCCTGACGGTCCTTCTCGGCTGGCCGTTCCCGGCGTTCGTGGCCGTTCTCTTACTCCTGGGGTACGCGGAACTGACCCTGCGCTTTCCCCGCGCCGCCGCGACCGTCCTGGTCGTGGTGGCGTGGTCGTGTGTGATGGTCGTGATGGGCGGCTACGTGCAGCCGAACTCCGCGCTGCCCACGCTGTTCATCCTGCTCGGCGTGCTGGCGGGCGTGGCCGCCCACCTGATCCGGTGGGTCACGCCCTGGGTGACCACCCTCGCCGCCCTCGGCGCCGCCGCCATGGTGACCTTCGCCGTCGCCACCTTCTCGCCGCAGATCGCGCTGTGGGCGGCCTACGGCGTGGCGGGGGCCGTGCTGGTGTACCGGCTGGTGCAGGCCGGCCAGGTGCGCCGCCGTGCCGCAGCCGCGCAGGCGCAGGCCCCGGCGCAGGTCAGGCAGCGCGCGCGCGACGGCGCCCCCGAGCGGGCCTCCGCGTCCGAGGCCGCCGCGCCGCCGCCCATCTCCGTCGAAGAGGCCCTCGGCGAGCTGGAGAGCATGATCGGCCTGGAGCCGGTCAAAGAGCAGGTGCGCTCGATCGCCGCGTCCATCGAGGCGTCCCGGCTGCGCGCCGAGGCGGGGTACTCCACCGAGCCGCCGATGCGCCATTTCGTCTTCGTGGGCCCGCCCGGCACCGGCAAGACCTCCGTCGCCCGCACCGTCGCCAAGATCTTCTACGCCTTCGGTCTGCTGGAGACCCCGTACGTCGTGGAGGCCCAGCGCGCGGACCTGGTCGGCGAGTTCCTCGGCGCGACGGCCATCAAGACCAACCAGCTGATCGACCAGGCCCTCGGCGGCGTGCTGTTCGTGGACGAGGCGTACAGCCTGATCAACTCCGGGGACGGCCAGCCGGACCGCTTCGGCGCCGAGGCCGTGCAGACCCTGCTCAAGCGCGCAGAGGACGACCGCGACCGGCTCGTCATCATCCTGGCCGGCTACGAGAAGGAGATGGCGGGTTTCCTGTCCTCCAACCCCGGCCTGTCGTCCCGCTTCTCGACCCGCATCAAGTTCCCCACCTACTCACCGCCCGAGCTGCTGCGCATCGTCCAGCTCCTGAGCGTCCGCCGCGGCGAGCGGCTGTCGCCGGACGCCCCGGGCGTGCTGCTCGGCCTGTTCGAGGACGTCCACCGGCGCGGGCTCATCGACGAGCTCGGCAACGCCCGGTTCGCGCGCAGCCTGATCGAGGCGGCGGCCCAGGCCAGGGACGTCCGCGTGGTCGGCGCGGGCGGCGCGCCGAGTCGTGAGGACCTCGTCACCACCACCACAGCCGACCTGACCAAGGCGTTCAACGAGATCACCGCGCGGTTCCGCGGCTACCAGGCCACCCCGAGCCTGGAGGAGGCCCTCGGCGACCTCGACCGCATGGCCGGGCTGGAGCCGGTGAAACGGCAGGTCCGCGCCATCGCGGCCCAGCTCCGCGTCGCGCGGATGCGCCAGGAGCAGGGCCTGCCCGCGCCGCCGCAGATGCGGCACTTCGTCTTCGTCGGGCCTCCGGGCACGGGGAAGACCACCGTGGCCCGGGTGATCGGCCGGGTCTTCGCCGCGCTCGGCCTGCTCTCGCGGCCCGACGTGGTGGAGGCGTCCCGCGCCGACCTGGTCGGCCAGCATCTCGGCGCGACCGCCATCAAGACCAACGAGCTGGTCGACCGCGCGCTCGGCGGCGTGCTGTTCGTGGACGAGGCCTACAGCCTGGTCAACAGCGGCTACCAGGGCGGGGACGCCTTCGGCGCCGAGGCCGTGCAGACCCTGCTCAAGCGCGCCGAGGACGACCGCGACCGGCTGGTCATCATCCTCGCCGGGTACGCCTCCGAGATGGAGCGCTTCCTCGCCACCAACCCCGGCCTGGCGAGCCGGTTCAACCAGCGCGTGACGTTCCCGTCCTACAGCCCCGCCGAGCTGACCGAGATCGCGGGCCTGCTCGCCGAGGGCGCGGGAGACCGCTTCGACGCCTCCGCCGAGCGCGACGTCGCCGACGTGTTCGCGTGGGTCTGCGCCGAGGGCCTGATCGACGAGCTGGGCAACGGCCGCTTCGCGCGGTCGCTGTTCGAGCGGGCGGCGCTCGGGCGCGACGTCCGCCTGGCCGGCCGCGGAGGGACCGCCAGCGCGGAGGAACTGACCACGATCACCAGCGCCGACGTGCGCACCGCCGTGGACGAGCTGGCCGACCGCTAGAACCGCCGCTCCCCCGGAGCCCCTTCCCGAGGTCCCCGAGGCCGCCTCTGAGGCGGCCCGGGCCGACACCCGGCCCGGCTGACGACATTCTTGTCACCATGTGGTTACGCGATGTAGCAGGATGGGCACGCGGGGTCGTGACACCGGCCCTGACGGTTGCGGATCCGGACAGACACGGAGATCGGCGGAAGGGGGGCGATGGCAGGTTTCCTGCTCCGCCGGTTGGTCAACTACGGGGTGCTGATCGCCGTCGCCACGAGCCTGGCCTACGTCCTGGCGGCTCTCGCCCTGGACCCGCGCTCCAATTACGAGGGGCGCAGCCCGCGCCCGCCGGCCGCGGTGGTCGACGCCCAGTTGTCGCTGTACAACCTCAACGACCACACCCCACTGATCCAGCGCTACCTCAGGTGGGCCGGGGACATCGCGCGCGGCGACCTCGGCAGGACGTGGAACGGCGAGCGCGTGAACGCCGAGCTGCGGCGCCGCCTCGGGGTCACCGCGCGGCTGATCCTGCTCGGGCTGGTGATCGGCGGGGTGGCGGGCGTGCTGATCGGCGCGCTGGCCGCCGTGCGGCAGTACGGCTGGTTCGACCGGCTGTCCACCGTCGCCGCGTTCGTCGTGCTCGCCATCCCCACCGTCGTGCTGGCCAATATGCTGATCATCGCCGCCGTGTGGCTGAACGACCGCCTCGGCGTCCAGGTCTTCCTGGTCAGCGGCGAGCAGACCCCGGGCCTGGAGGGCGGGCTGGGCGCGGGCGTGCTCGACCGCGTCAAGCACCTCGCCCTGCCCACGCTCTCGCTCGCGGTCGGGCAGATCGCCGTCTTCAGCCGCTACCAGCGCAACATGATGCTCGACGTGATGGACGCAGACTTCGTCCGCACCGCGATGGCCAAGGGGCTGCGCCGGCGCACGGCCCTGGTCAAGCACGCCCTGCGCACCGCGCTGATCCCCGCGGTCACCTACTTCGCGTTCACGTTCGGCTCGCTGCTCGTGGGCACCACGATCACCGAGTCGGTCTTCGGCTGGCACGGCATGGGGGAGGAACTGGTCGCCTCCATCCGCTCCAACGACGTCAACATGGTCGCGGCGATCAGCTGCTTCGCCGCGCTCGCCGTGCTGACCGCCTCGCTGGCCTCGGACGTCCTGCAGGCCGTCCTCGACCCGAGGGTCAGGGTGGCCTAGATGATGACGCTCCCGGAGGAGGAGTTCGCCGAGGTCGCGGCCGGCGCCGGGCAGGGCCGCGTCCCGTCGAGGACGCGCGTCGTGGCCGCGCGGTTCTTCGCCACCGGTCAGGGACGCCTCGGCTTCGCGCTGCTGGCGCTCATGTTCCTGCTGGCGTTCGCCGGGCCGCTGGCCTACCCCTGGTCCTACACCGACATGGACTTCTCGGCGTTCATGCGGCCGCCCTCGCCCGCCCACTGGTTCGGCACGCTGCAGACCGGCTCGGACGTCTTCGCCGTCACCATGCGTGGCGCGCAGAAGTCGCTGATCGTCGGCCTGCTGGTGGCCGTGGTGTCCACCGGCGTCGCGGCGGCCGTCGGCTCGGTCGCCGGCTACTTCCTGGGCTGGACCGACCGCACGCTCATGTGGGTGGCCGACCTGCTGCTGGTCCTTCCCGCGTTCCTGATCCTCGCGATCATGTCACCGCTGCTGGCGGGCGGGCGGTGGCTGCTGTTCGTCATCATGCTGGCGCTGTTCCTGTGGATGATCACCTCGAAGATCGTCCGGGGCATGACCAAGGCGATCAAGGAGCGCGAGTACGTCACGGCGGCGCGGTTCATGGGCGTGCCGCCCGCGAAGATCATCTACCGGCACGTCATCCCCAACCTCGCCTCGCTGCTGGTCGTGGACGCCACGCTGAACGTCAGCGCGGCCATCCTCACCGAGACGACGCTCTCGTACTTCGGGTTCGGCATCCAGCCGCCCGACGTCTCGCTCGGCGGCCTGATCGCCGACGGCTCCCGGACGGCGCTCTACGCGCCCTGGACGTTCTGGTTCGCGGCCGGCGGTCTGGTCGTCACCATCCTCGCGGTCAACCTCGTCGGCGACTCCCTGCGGGACGCGCTCGACCCCGGCGCCGGGGGACGGGCATGACGCCGCCTGTTCTGGAGGTCGGCGACCTGGAGGTGCGCTTCGGCGACGTCCCGGTGGTGCGCGGGGCGGGCTTCACCGTCGAGCCCGGCGAGGTGCTCGGCGTCGTCGGCGAGTCCGGGGCCGGCAAGTCGGTCACCGCACTCGCCGTCATGGGGCTGCTGCCGCGGCACGCCAAGGTGAGCGGCTCGGTCCTGCTGCACGGCAGAGAGCTGATCGGCGCGCCCGAGAGGGAACTCGCCGCGGTCCGGGGCGACACGATGTCCATGATCTTCCAGGACCCGCTCTCGGCGCTCACCCCCGTCTACCGGGTGGGCGACCAGATCGCCGAGGCCGTGCGCGTCCACCAGCGGGTGAGCAGGGAACGCGCGGCCGGGCGGGCGGTCGAACTGCTCGACCTGGTCGGCATCCCCAACCCCCGGCAGCGGGCCCGCGCCTTCCCGCACGAGTTCTCCGGGGGCATGCGCCAGCGCGCGATGATCGCCATGGCCATCGCCAACGACCCCGATCTGATCATCTGCGATGAGCCGACCACCGCCCTGGACGTCACGATCCAGGCTCAGGTCCTCGAGGTCCTGAAGAGCGCGCAACGCGAGACCGGCGCCGCCATCGTCCTGATCACCCACGACCTCGGCGTCGTCGCGGGGCTCGCCGACCGCGTGCTGGTCATGTACGCCGGGCGCGCGGTCGAGTCCGGAACCGTCCGCGACGTCTACCACCGCTCCCGCATGCCCTACACCATCGGCCTGCTCGGCTCGGTGCCGCGCCTGGACACGGGCCGGGACGTCCCCCTGGTGCCCATCGACGGCAGCCCTCCCTCGGCCGCCGCGCTGCCGCCGGGCTGTCCCTTCGAGCCGCGGTGCCCCATGGCGATCCCCCGGTGCGCCGAGGCCGAGCCCCCGCTCGCCGAGGTCGCCCCGGGCCACCGCGCCGCGTGCGTCCGCGCCGGCGAGATCGGCGAGCCGCGGCCCGTCCCCGCCGCCCCGGCCGCCGTCCCCGCGCCGCGACCCCGCCGGGCGAGTGACGTGGTGCTGGAGGTCGACGGGCTGGTCAAGCACCATCCGCTGACGAAGGGCGCGGTGTTCCGGCGCCGCGTCGGCACCGTCCACGCCGTCGACGGCGTCTCCTTCGACATCCGCGAGGGTGAGACGCTCGGCCTGGTGGGGGAGTCCGGCTGCGGGAAGACCACCGCGCTCATGGAGATCCTGGAGCTCACCCGGCCCCAGCACGGCCGCGTCGTGGTGTTCGGGCGCGACACCGCCGCCCTCACCCCGCCCGACCGCTTCGCCGTCCGCCGTCACCTGCAGGTCGTCTTCCAGGATCCGCTCGCCTCGCTCGACCCCCGCATGACCGTCCACGACATCGTCGGCGAGCCCCTCGTCACCCACGGGCACACCGACACCGGGCCCCGGGTGCGCCGCCTGCTCAGACTCGTCGGGCTCGACCCCTCCCACGCGGCCCGCTATCCGCAGGACTTCTCGGGCGGCCAGCGGCAGCGCATCGCCGTCGCGCGGGCCCTCGCCCTGGAGCCGCGGCTGATCGTCCTGGACGAGCCGGTGTCCGCGCTGGACGTGTCGATCCAGGCCGGGGTGATCAACCTGCTCGCGGGCCTGGCCGACCGGCTCGGGCTGTCCTACCTCTTCGTGGCCCACGACCTCGCCGTCGTCCGCCACATCGCCCACCGCGTGGCCGTCATGTACCTCGGCAGGATCGCCGAGATCGGCGGGACCGACCAGGTGTACCGGTCGCCGATGCACCCGTACACGCAGGCCCTGCTGTCGGCCGTGCCGATCCCCGACCCCGACAAGGAGCGGGAGCGCCGCCGCATCCTGCTCGACGGCGACCTCCCGAGCCCCGCAGACCCCCCTTCCGGCTGCCGGTTCCGCACCCGGTGCCCGAAGTTCAAGGTCCTCACGGACGCGCAGCGGGTCCGCTGCGTCGAGGAGGAGCCCGCCGTACGCCCGATGGAGGGCGACCACGGAGCCTCCTGCCACTACGCGGAGAAGCTCCGCGTCGTCTAGCCGGCGGCGCGAGCGAGACCTACCGATCCGGCCATCTCTGGAGGAGAACGTGGAAGTACCGCCGAAGCCCCGCGCGGGCCGGCCCTCGCCGGCGGGCCGTCGCGGGCGCGTCAGGGTGGCGGGCGCGCCCGTCGCGCTCGCCCTGCTCGTGGCCGCCCTTCCGGGGTGCGGGGGCGGCGACGCGGGAAAAGCGGTCCCCGCCCGCATGCCCAAGGTCATCAAGGCCTTCGACATCAACCCCGCGCCGCGCGAGCGCGTCCGTGACGGCGGCACGCTGCGCTGGGGCATCACCGAGTCGCCCACCCAGTGGAACCTCAACCACGTGGACGGCAACCTCGCCGAGGTCAAGAAGGTCATCGACGCCCTGATGCCCGCCGCCTTCCGCTCCGACAAGAAGGGCACTCCGGTGCCGAACACCGACTACGTCCTGGACGCCCGGGTGATCGCCACCAACCCGCGCCAGGTGGTGGCCTACCGCCTCAACCCCAGGGCCCGCTGGTCGGACGGCAGGCCGATCACCTGGCAGGACTACCAGGCGCAGTGGAAGGCGCTGAGCGGCCGCAGCCTGGACTTCCACGTCGCGGCGACCACCGGCTACCAGGACATCGGCAGGGTGGAGCGCGGCCGGGACGACCACGAGGTGCTGGTGACCTTCGACAACCCCTTCAGCGAGTGGCAGTCGCTGTTCTGGCCGCTCTACCCCAGGTCCACCAACGCCACGCCCGACGCGTTCAACACCGGCTGGCTGAACCGCGTACCGGTGACCGCCGGGCCGTTCAAGTTCGGCGGGTTCGACCCGACCGCCAAGACGATCACCGTCGTCCGCGACGACCAGTGGTGGGGGGCGAGGGCCAAGCTCGACAAGATCATTTACCGGTCACTGGCCACGGACGCGCTGGTCGGGGCGTTCACCAACGGCGAGCTCGACGTGTTCGACGTCGGCCCGTCCGCCCCCGACTACGCCCGGGCCAGGAACGCCAGGGGAGCGGTCATCCGGCAGGCCGCCGGCCCGGACTTCCGGCACTTCACCTTCAACGGCGAGAGCCCGGCCCTGGCCGACCCGCGCGTGCGGCAGGCGATCGTCCTCGGCCTCGACCGGGCGGCGATCACACGGTCCGACCTGCAGGGGCTGGGCTGGAACGGAGCCCTGCTCAACAACCACTTCTACATGAACACCCAGGAGGGCTACCAGGACAACGCCGGCGCGCTCGGCAAGTACGACCCGGCCAAGGCCGAGAAGATGCTGGACGCCGCCGGCTGGCACCGGGCGAGCCCGACCCGCGTGAAGTCCGGCAAGGAGCTCGGCGTGCGGTTCGTGATCCCGTCCGGGCTGCCGCTCAGCAAGGGGGAGGCCGAGCTGACCCAGGCGATGCTGGGCAAGATCGGCGTCAAGGTGACGATCCAGTCGGTCCCGAGCGACGACTTCTTCGCCAAATACATCATCCCCGGCAACTTCGACATCGCGCCATTCTCCTACATCGGCACGCCCTTCCCGATCTCCAGCAGCTACGGCACCTACGCCGACGCCACCAAGGGCCCGGGCGGCAAGGTCCAGTGGAACGCCAACTTCGGCAGGACCGGCTCGCCTGAGATCGACCTGGCCATGCGGCGGGCGTCTTCCAACCTCAACCCGGAGCGGGCCCGGGGCGACGCCAACGAGGCCGACCGGCTGATCTGGCAGAAGGTCAACGTCCTGCCGCTCTACCAGCGGCCGCAGAACTGGGGGGTCAAGTCCACGCTGGCCAACATCGGCGCCCCGGGCTTCTACACCCTGAAATACGCCGACATCGGCTTCCTGCGCTGACAGTGAGGATGTAGGTGAACCCCTCCAGGCCCGGCGGGCCGGCGCGGGCGCCTCGACGGCCCCGGTGATGATCCGCTTCGTCCTCAGGGCGCCGGCGGAGGCTCGTCGGGGATGTCGGCGATGTCGTCGAGCGCGGCGGCCAGCTCGTCCGGGTGGTCGCCGATGCGCTCGGCGATCTCCATGAGCACGTGCAGCACGTCGTGGCGGTCGTGGCCGAGGTCGAGCAGCCGCTGCGCGGCCTCCCACAGCTGCTCGGGATCGCCGTTCCACAGGCGGGTCGCGATCTCCTCGTGCCAGGCCAGGTGCTCGGCGAAGTCCGGCCGGTCGCGCTCATCGGCGTGGTCGATCTCCAGAAGGACGCGCCGGTCGGCGTCCTCGGCCGGGTGCAGGGACGACAGGTCGATCTCGCCGCGCGTGCCGTCCAGGAACGGGAAGGCGAACGCGCGTCGCGGCAGCGCGGACAGATCGCCGTCCGGCAGCAGTCTGCGCACGAGGGAGCGGTCCAGACCGAACGTCGTCGGGTCGCGGTAGGCCTCGGTGAAGCGCCCCATCGCCTCGTAGACGGCGTCCAGCGTCGCCCTGAGCCCTTCGTCGGGCAGGCCGGTCTTCGGGGCCGCGAATCGCACCCAGGACAGCAGGACGTGCGGCATGGCGTCCTGCTCGGCCGGGTCCAGGAGCACCTTGCGGGGCAGCCAGTCCAGCAGGAACGTCTCGCACTTGGTCGGGCTGACCCGCAGCGGCCGGTTGAAGTCCTGGTCGCAGCCGTAGTCGATGATGTGGTCGGCGCACCGCGAGGCCGCCGAGGGGTCCGACAGGTGCTCGGCGGCGTCGGAGGCCAGGAACTCGGCCGCCAGCATCGCCCGCCGGTCGCGGCTGTACGGGGCCTCGCTGAGCAGAGGGGCGGGACGCTTGCGGCCCGGGGGCAGGGCCTTGATGCGGGCCCTGGCGAAGGCGTGGTAGGCGCTGTAGCTGTCGCTGACGACGTTGGTCGACCTGCGGCGGCCCAGGGTCTCGGCCGTGGCCTTCATCGCGAACTCCAGGAGCGCCCGCGCCTGCTGGGGCTCCAGCTCCTCGAAGCGCAGCATCGGGTTGCCCGCCGCCTCGATGCCGGCCTTCTCCAGCAGCGTGTCCACCTGGGAGGAGACCCAGGCGTCCCGGGCCATGCCCCGCATGTTGTAGTCGACGATCACCACCAGGGCGTGCGGATCCTCGGCCGGGCACTGCGGCGCCGCGCAGCCCTCGGCGTCCCGCTCGCCCTCGCCCGCGGCCTCCACGGCGCCAGGAGCCGTCCGCGGGACGCCGCGGTAGGCGAACGTGCACACCACCGTGTCCTGGTCGCCGTAGGCGTCCCTGGAGACGTAGCAGCCCTGCGGCTTGACCGCCCCGACGCGCTCGGCCCACCGCGGCCTGGCGACGTCCGACTCCATCAGCGCCAGCGCGGCACCCTCGGCCTTGGCGGCCTGCCGGGCGGTGCCCAGATAGGCCACCGCGACCAGCAGCGTGAGCGCGGCGGGCGTGCCGGCCTTGGCGGCGTAGTCGACGAGGCCCTCGCCGAGGAACTCCTCGACGTCGCCCCGGCGCAGCCGCCGGCCCCACCAGGCGCCCAGCATGTCGGACACCATCAGCTCGGCGTCCAGCGGGCTGCGGACGGCCAGCAGCTCGCGCGCCGCCACGAGCATCTCGGCGAACACGTCGTCCGGCGGCGGGGTCCCCCTGGGGTCTCGGCGTCGTCGGCGGCTCACGCCCCTTACCTTCTCGCATTCCGGGCCCGAACGATGCACGGAACGCCGTGTGGTGACCCCGCTGTTACCCGAAGGCCCCGGTTACGGCCCTCCAGGGCCCAGGAGTGTCACCTCGGGGACTGATGCCCGTCACCCGCGGCCCTTTGCCCCGCGTTACCCGCGCGAGGCGATGAGCGGCGCCGAGCCGGCGACGGCGAGCAGGCGCTCGCGGGCGATGCGCTCCACGACGGTCGGAGTGGCGTCCACGCCGAGGTGCGCCGCGCACGCCCAGACGTCCTCCACGCACCGGTCCACCGTCTCGGCGGGGATGGTCACGAACTCGTGGAAAAGGCGTTCGCTCACGTGCCCCGGCGGCCCGGACGCCCGGGACCGGATCTCGCGCGGTCCGGCGGGTCGCGACTCGGCGGTGGGTCCGGTCTGGCGCGTCGCAAGAGCAGGCATGGGCGGTTTCGCATCCTCCGGTGAGCCGGGGGGCATCCATCCCCCGGACCAGGCCTCTGAGGGAGCGTGCGTACTCATTCCATCCTGTATCACGCAGGTGTCAACCCCTTGCGCCGTAAGGGCTACCCGGCACATCCGGCACCATGGACCCCCTCATCGTGGGAAGCTGGTGCCCAGCGCGTCCGGACTTCGGGCGGGCCTCGTGCCGCCCGGCACGGAAACGGTACCGTTCGCTCGACGACGGCGGGGACGGCGGGAAGGTGGCGGCTTGATCGAGCAGGTGATCGCCCGGCGCGCGATGTGCCGGGGGCCGAGAAAGTGGGCCGATCTCGCTGCGCACCGTGGCGCGTTTTTGACAGGATGCGTTGACCGCATCGCGGCCGGGGCTTCCGTCCGCGCGTGCCCATCACCGATGATGTAGTGCAGTTCTGCGCTACCAATCACAGTTATGGAGATGTGCCTCGTGGGAGACCCTGGCACGCGACGGAGGTGCCGACCATGAGCGCCGAAACCTCCGTGCCCCGTCCCCGGGAGTCGGGTGTGGACATCTCAGACCCCGCCCTACTGGAGGGCCTGCTCGCGGAGGCCCCGTTCGCCTTCGCGTTCTTCGACACGTCCACCAGGTTCCTGAGGGTCAACCAGAGCTTCGCCGACCTGAGCGGCGTCGCGGCCGAGGAGCACGCCGGGCGAACGGCCTCCGAGCTGCTCTCCGCCGATCTCTCCGCACTGGTCGACGGCGCCCTGCGCAGAGTCGTCGACGAGCACCGGGCCGTCTCGGGCGGCGACCAGCGCTATCGCGGCATGTCTCCCGCCGGCGAGCTGCGCCACTGGAACCTCTCGTTCTACCCCGTCCACGGCGACAAGGGCGCCGTCGTCGGGGTCGCCGTGTTCGGCGTGGACGTCACCGAGCGCCAGCTCACCGAGGAGGAACTGCGCCGCAGCGAGGAGCGCTACCGCTCGCTGGTCCAGTCCCAGCAGCAGCTCGTGTGGATCACCTTGCCCAACGGCGCCGTCGTCGAGGACGCCCCGGAGTGGCGCGCGATCACCGGCCAGAGCCTGGAGGAATACCTCGCCTACGGCTGGCTCGACGCCGTCCACCCCGACGACCGCCCGGCCGCCGACGAGGCGTGGCGCGAGGCCCTGCGCGGGCGCACGATGTTCGAGTGGAGCTACCGCGTCCGCACGCGGGCAAGCGGTTACCGCCACTTCGAGGTGCGCGCCGTCCCGATCATCCGGCTCGGCCGCGTGATCGAGTGGGTCGGCGCCAACAGCGACGTCACCCCGCAGCGCGAGGCCGAAGAGATGCGCGGCCGCCTGACCGACCAGCTCGGCGCCGCAGCCCTGCGCACCGCCCGGCTCCAGGGCGCCACCGCCATGCTGGCCGAGGCCCTGACGGTCGAGCAGGTCGTCCAGGTGATCATCGACGTCGGCCGCACCGCGCTGGCCGCCGACAGGTCGTCGGTGGCCCTGCTCGACACCGACCGCGCCGCCCTCAAACTGACCAACAGCGGTGGCCTCCCGGACGTGCCGTCCGACGGCGAGGAGATCCCGCTCTCGCAGACCAGCATCATGACCATGGCCGTCAACAGCCGCAGGCCGGTGTTCGCCGAGTCCCCCGAGAGCCTGAAGGCCCAGCTCGTCGAGGCCGGCGCCGACGAGGCCGTGATCGGCGGGTTCCTCGCCCACAGCGACGAGCGCGCCTGGGTCGGCCTGCCGCTGCTGGCGGCGGGGCGGGCGCTCGGGGCGCTGCGGTTCGCCTTCACCCGCCCGTACAAGATCTCCCAGGAGGACGGGGTGTTCCTGGAGGCCCTGGCGGGCCAGTGCGCGCTGGCCGTGGAGCGGGCCACCCTGTTCGAGCGCGAGCACCGCACGGCCGAGACGCTGCAGCGCAGCCTCCTGCCCGACCGCCTGCCGGTGATCCCCGGGCTGGTGCTGGCCCAGCGGTTCCGCTCGGGCAGCAGGCACGTCCAGGTCGGCGGCGACTGGTATGACGCCTTCGTCCTGCAGGACGCCCGGGTGGCGGCGGTCGTCGGCGATGTCATGGGCAAGGGCGTCAAGGCCGCTGCGGGCATGGGCCGCATCCGCAACGCCATGCGGGCCCTGGCGCTGACCAACCCGCCGCCCGCCGCCGTCCTGACCGGCCTTGACAGGGTTTTCGACGCGACCGAGGAAGAAGAGCAGGTCACCACCCTGGCCTACATGGTCGTCGAGCCCGGCACCGGCGAGGGCACCCTCGCGCTGGCCGGTCACCCGCCGCCCCTGCTGGTGTCGCCGCAGGGTACCGCGGTCCTGTCCGACGGAGAGCCCGGCACGCCGCTGGGCTGGCCCGCCGTCCGCAAGCAGTTCCGGTTCTGCGTCCCGCCGGGGCACACGGCCGTGCTCTACTCCGACGGCCTGGTCGAGAACCGCAAGCGCGGCCTGGACGCCGGGCTGGCGGAACTCTCGTCGGTCGTCGCCGAGGCACCCCCCGAAGTCCTAGGAAATCCGCATATGTTGCTTGACTTCCTGGTGGACAGGATGCTGGCGGGGTATGAGCAGGACGATGACGTCACGGTGCTCGCCGTCCACGTGCCGGCCGCCACAAAGAGTGACTGAATGAAACAGTCATAAGGGTTGCTTTCGGGTATCGGTGACCCGCTTCCGTACGCACTACTGTTCCGGTCGGCCTAGGGTGGAAGGCAACCGCTGTGAGGCGGCCGTATGGACTGCGGGGTCATGCCACAATGCTGGGCAGGTACGTCGCGGTTCGCACGGCCCACCACGAAAGAAGCAAGCGCCCCTAGCGGGCACCTGGGTCCATTCTCACCATGCGTTCGTTCGAGAGGTGTTCGTGTCGCCTGCAAGTTCGACTCGCTCGAAGCCGTCTGAGCTGAACGAGCCCGTCATTCAGCGGCTCATCGAGCGTGGGCGCTCGCAGGGTTTCCTCGAGTCTGAGGATGTCCGCAAGGCCTTCGAGGAGGCGGACATCCCGATGTCGCACGCCGCTGTGTTCCTCCGGAACCTCAGCAAAGAGGGTGTGACCGTCGTGGTGACCGCTGCGGACTCGGCTGCGCCCAAGAGGTCGCGTGGCCCGGCCAAGCGTCGCACAGCCGCCCCCGTCAAGAAGACAAAGACCGCCACCACCGCGGCGGCCAAGGAGCAGCCCGATACCGTCACGGCCGTGGTGAGCGGTGCCGGGGACGAGGCAGCCGCGCCGGTCGAGAAGCCGGCCGCCAAGAAGCCCGTGGCCAAGAAGGCCGCGCCGGTGAAGAAGGCCGCGCCCGCCCCTGACGCTCCCGCCAAGGTCGCCACCCCTGCCGCCCTCGCCAAGAAGGCCAAGCCGGAGGTCGCCGTGCCCGCGTCGCCCACGCCCAAGATCGAAACCAAGCCCAAGGCCTCTTCCGAAGACGACGAGGACCTCGACATCGAGGGCGACATCGAGCTCGAGGACTTCGACCTCGATGTCGAGGCGGAGGCCGATGCCGACGCCGATGCCGACGCCGACGCCGAGCCCGAGATCGAGGCGGAAGCCGAGACCGAGGCCGAGGCCGAAGAGGAGCCGAAGCCGGGCGCCGAGGTCCAGAGCGACGACGAGGTCCTGATCCTCTCCGATGACGACGACGACGCCCCCGTGGCGCAGGTCGCCGCCGCCGGCGCCACCGCCGACCCGGTGAAGGACTACCTGAAGCAGATCGGCAAGGTCCCCCTGCTCAACGCCGAGCAGGAGGTCGAGCTGGCCAAGCGCATCGAGGCCGGCCTGTTCGCCGAGGAGCAGCTCGCCAACGACGGCGAGCGTCTTCCCGTCGACGTCCGCGCCGAGCTGGAGTGGATCGCCGAGGACGGCCGCCGCGCCAAGAACCACCTGCTGGAGGCCAACCTCCGCCTCGTGGTCTCGCTGGCCAAGCGCTACACCGGCCGCGGCATGCTCTTCCTGGACCTGATCCAGGAGGGCAACCTGGGCCTGATCCGCGCGGTCGAGAAGTTCGACTACACCAAGGGCTACAAGTTCTCGACCTACGCCACCTGGTGGATCC
Organism: Sphaerisporangium sp. NPDC051017; assembly: GCF_040683095.1. NCBI lineage: Bacteria > Bacillati > Actinomycetota > Actinomycetes > Streptosporangiales > Streptosporangiaceae > Sphaerisporangium > Sphaerisporangium sp. NPDC051017. Next base: position 128,153 of record NZ_JBFBCI010000006.1, on the reverse strand, counting down.
GCCAGGCGATCACCCGCGCCATGGCCGACCAGGCGCGCACGATCCGCATCCCGGTCCACATGGTCGAAGTGATCAACAAGCTGGCCCGCGTGCAGCGCCAGATGCTCCAGGACCTCGGCCGCGAGCCGACCCCTGAGGAGCTCGCGCGCGAGCTCGACATGACCCCGGAGAAGGTCGTCGAGGTCCAGAAGTACGGCCGGGAGCCGATCTCCCTGCACACCCCCCTCGGGGAGGAGGGCGACAGCGAGTTCGGCGACCTCATCGAGGACTCCGAGGCGATCGTCCCCGCCGACGCGGTCAGCTTCACGCTGCTGCAGGAGCAGCTCCACTCCGTTCTCGACACGCTGTCGGAGCGCGAGGCGGGCGTGGTGTCCATGCGGTTCGGCCTCACCGACGGCCAGCCCAAGACCCTGGACGAGATCGGCAAGGTCTACGGCGTGACGCGCGAGCGCATCCGCCAGATCGAGTCCAAGACCATGTCCAAGCTGCGCCACCCATCGCGCTCGCAGGTCCTGCGCGACTACCTCGACTGACGGGCGTTCCAGGCCCCCGCCGTCCCGCGGCGGGGGCCGACGCGCGTCCCCGTCCCGCACGGTCGTAAAACCTGTGTAATAAGCCGTTTAACGCGAGCGTAACGCGGCGGTAGCCGTAAGAGTCTTGACGATCCCTAGGCTCACGCGGCATGGGTGTGATCGAAGTGGATCGGGCGCGTGCTCGGGGGCCACGACTGATCGCAAGCCGTCCCTGGGCGGACACCGTGCTCGACGACGCGGTGGACGCCCTCGGGCGTGGATATCTGGAACCCGCCATTCCCGCGCTGGTGGCCACCCGGGGAGAACCCGAGGTGCGCGCGCTGCGGGCAGAGGGCCAGGCCCGCGGGCACCTGGCCCGCACCTACGGCCGGTTCGGCACCACGCCGTGGTCCTATCTGGGCGATCCCGGCAGGGAGTACCACGAGGCGTGTTCCCGGCTGAATGTGATCACGAACGGGTAACCGCCGTCACGCGGGGACGACGATGTCCAGCGTCCACGGCCTGCCGTCACGGGGGGCCGGGCCGAGCTCGGCGACATGGCCGAGATCGGCCAGAAGCGCGGCCAGCCGCTTCGGCGTGCGGGGGTTCTCCCCGGACTCCAGCAGCGACCGCGCGACGGTGCCGCGCGTGGCCTTGGCCATGTGGCTGACCACCGTGCGGGCTCCGCCGGACTCCCGCAGCACGCGGACGGTCACGGCCCGCGAGCCCGGCTGCCACGCCTGCGCGTACGTCGAGGAACGCATGTCGATGATCACGCCCGTGGCCTGCTCGGCGAGCGCCTCGGTGAGGGGCTGCCGCCAGTAGGCCGCCAGCCCGCCCAGGGGCGGCAGCCGCACGCCCATGGACAGGCGATACGGCGGGACGCGATCGGAGAGGCGCAGCGCCCCCCACAGCCCCGAGAACACGATCACCGAACGCTGGGCCCTGCGCCGGGCGGCGGCGCTCAGCGCCGGCAGGCCGAGGTTGTCGTACAGCACGCCGGTGTAGAGATCGCCGGCGGTCAGCGTGGGTGCGGTGCGCAGGACCTGATTCCGCCGCAGCTCACCGGCCTGCCCCGGCGTCAGCCCCAGCACCGCCAGCGCCTCGTCCTCCGGCCCGTGGACCAGGGCGGTCAGCGCGTCCAGGGCCTTCTCCCGCGCGGACGTCAGCGCCGGGAAGCTCAGACGCCCCAGCGCGAGCTTCTGCCCGTCTCCTTCGGAGGCCTTCCCCTCGGACGGCGGCAACAGAATCAGCACGAGACCCGAGCTTATTGCGCCCTCCGGCGTGGGCGCGCCGGGCGCGGCCGGGGTGGATCACGGCGCGGTCGGGGGCGGCCAGGGAACGCAGGGGGGACCCCTGGGAACGGGGCGTCGCGGCCCTCGGGGCGGCTCAGCGGACGCGGTAATGGTACGCGCCGGTAGGGGTGAAGCCGTGCCGGGTGTAGAGGGCGATGACCGGCGAGTTGGAGGCGATCACGACCAGGTACGCGCGGACGGCTCCGCGCGCGCGGCCGTCGGCGGTCAGGGCGCGCAGGACGGCCCCGGCGAGCCCCCTCCGGCGGGCCTCCGGCAGCGTGGCCATGCAGTAGATCCCCAGCGTGTCGCCCTGGAGGACGGAACGACCCACGGCGAGCGTCCTGCCGTCCTGCCGGACCTCCGCGTACGTGGCGGGCACGCCGCGCAGGATGCACGTGGCGGAGGCCGGCCCCTCGCCGTCGTAGCGTCCGTCCACCGCCCACCAGGCGGTGAGCCACTCCTGTGACGGTTCGCCGGACAGACCAACCTGGGCGGCCTTCTCGGAGGGCCCGTCCAGAGGGCTCTGCAGGGAGGCGGTCATGTACGTCGTGCGGTCGACCACGCGGTATCCGCGCGCCTCCAGACGCTCGTCCAGGCCCCGAAGCGCGCCGGGCCCCATGTGGAGAACACACACGGCAGCCCGTGCTCGGCGTAGAAGCGCTCAGCGGCGCGGATCGCCTGGTCAAGGTCCGCCGGCTCCCCGAGCGGGAGGACGGAGTTGGCCCGTTTGGTCACCCCGTCGGCGTGACGGAGAACCCAGCCGCCGATCGTGCGCTGATACGGCGCGGGCCAGGCCTGATGAACAAGAAGATCGAAATCGGGACTCGCCGCACTCACGGGCGGCAGCCTAGTCCCCGGCGTGACCGGGATCACGGCCGCGTGAGGCTCAGGGGCGCCCTCACGCCGCGCATCAGGGGGATACGCGCAGCGGCTCGGGCGGGCCGATCAGAGGCGCCGCCGAGGCCGCCGCGTTCGCTGTATGAGGTTGTCCGTATGGGGGTCAGAGTGGTGGGCGGGTGCTCACCGCTCGTTGGTGTTCGAGGTCGGGGTCTCACTGAGGCGGGCCGACTCGTCCTGGATGTCGGCGCCCTTCTCACGGAGGGCCGAGATGTGCCGACGCCCGTGGTGGGCGCAGAACAGCAGCTCCCCGCCCATGGGGAGGGACGCGCGGATGTACGCCTGGGCGCCGCACCGGTCGCAGCGGTCCACGGCGGTAAGCGGCTTGGTGGGGGCGAGAGCTCCAGTCACGTATCGCCTTTCGGGTCACCCCACTGACGTGGGGATTTGGCGTCAGTCACTTGGCTCAACATCTAACCCGATGCGGACGTTCCCAATCGCCTTCGGGATACGCCGAGAGCAGAATGTGTCGTTAGGTGATGGCAATGAACCTCCGGCTGCCGCGGAACCGCCTGATGGTGGCACTCTAGGCACGGAGGAACATCAAGAAGACGGTAGGCTACGCACACATGTTCGATGCTCGGTGGGAGTGGGAGTGACCGCAGTCAGCACGGAGACGGGCTACACCGCCCGTCACCTGTCGGTGCTGGAGGGCCTTGAGGCCGTCCGTAAGCGCCCCGGAATGTACATCGGGTCCACTGACAGCCGCGGCCTCATGCACTGCCTCTGGGAGATCGTGGACAACGCCGTCGACGAGGCCCTGGCCGGCTTCTGCACGCGCATCGAGGTCGAGCTGTTCGCCGACGGCTCCATCGAGGTCCGCGACGACGGGCGCGGCATCCCGGTCGACATCGAGCCCAAGAGCGGCCTGGCCGGCGTCGAGCTCGTCTACACCAAGCTCCACGCGGGCGGCAAGTTCGGCGGCGGGTCCTACGGCGCCTCCGGCGGCCTGCACGGCGTCGGCGCCTCGGTGGTCAACGCCCTGTCCGCCCGGCTGGACGTCGAGGTCGACCGCGACGGGCGGGTCCACGAGATCAGCTTCCGCCGTGGCGTGCCCGGCGTGTTCGACGGTGACGGGCCGACGGCCAAGTTCAAGAAGAAGTCCGGCCTGCGCGACGGCGGCGCCCTGCGCGCCCGGGTCACCGGCACCCGCGTCCGCTGGTGGCTCGACAAGCAGATCTTCCTGCCCGACGCCGAGGTCTCGCTGGACGAGCTGCACGTCCGCGCCCGGCAGACCGCGTTCCTGGTCCCCGGCCTGACGATCGCGGTGCGCGACAGCCGCCTGGAGGAGGTCGTCGAGGACGAGTTCCGCTTCGAGGGCGGCATCTCGGAGTTCACCGAGTTCCTGGCCCGCGACGAGGCCGTCTGCGACGTCATGCGGCTGCAGGGCCTCGGCCACTTCCACGAGACCGTCCCGGTCCTGGACGAGCAGGGCCACATGACCTCCACCGAGGTCGAGCGCGAGCTCACGGTCGACGTCGCGGTCCGCTGGGGCAAGGGCTACGACACCACCGTCCGCTCGTTCGTCAACGTGATCGCCACCCCCAAGGGCGGCACCCACGTCAGCGGCTTCGAGCGAGCCCTGGTGCGCACGATCAACGAGCAGCTGCGCGAGACGCGCCTGCTCAAGAACGGCGACGACCCGGTCACCAAGGAGGACATCCTCGAGGGCCTCACCGCCGTGGTCACCGTGCGGGTGCCCGAGCCGCAGTTCGAGGGCCAGACCAAGGAGGTCCTGGGCACCTCCGCGGCCACCCGCATCGTCGCCCACGTCGTGTCGCGCGAGCTCAAGCAGCTCTTCGCGAGCACCAAGCGGGCCCACAAGCTGCAGCTCCGCGCCGTCCTGGAGAAGATCGTCGCGGCGGCCAAGGCCCGCATCGCGGCCCGTGAGCACCGTGACAACCAGCGCCGCAAGAGCGCCCTGGAGAACTCCGCCCTGCCGGCCAAGCTGGTCGACTGCCGCAGCGACGACGTCGACCGCAGCGAGCTGTTCATCGTCGAGGGCGACTCGGCGCTCGGCACGGCCCGCGCGGCGCGCGACTCGGAGTTCCAGGCCCTGCTGCCGATCCGCGGCAAGATCCTCAACGTGCAGAAGGCCTCCGTGGCCGACATGCTGAAGAACGCCGAGTGCGCCGCGATCATCCAGGTCATCGGCGCGGGCTCGGGCCGCGGCTTCGACCTGGACGCCGCGCGGTACGGCAAGGTCATCCTGATGGCCGACGCCGACGTCGACGGCGCGCACATCCGCTGCCTGCTGCTCACGCTGTTCCACCGCTACATGCGGCCCATGATCGAGGCGGGGCGCGTGTTCGCCGCAGTCCCGCCGCTGCACCGCATCGAGGTCACCAACCCGGGCCGCGGCAAGGACAAGTACATCTACACCTATTCCGACGCCGAGCTGCTCAAGGTCCTGCGCGACCTCGAGCGCCGAGGCAAGCGCTGGAAGGACCCGATCCAGCGCTACAAGGGCCTCGGTGAGATGGACGCCGACCAGCTCGCCGAGACCACGATGGAGCCGCGCCACCGCACGCTGCGGCGCGTCCGCATCGAGGACGCCGAGACGGCCGAGCAGATCTTCGCGCTGCTGATGGGCAGCGACGTCGCCCCGCGCCGCGAGTTCATCGTCGGCAGCGCGGCGGAGGTCGACCGCGACGCGATCGACGCCTGACGGGCCCCGGACGCGGTCGCGTCCGGGCCCCCGTTCACCTGGCCGTGGTAAGCGGCCCGTCGTCACAGCTCGACGGGCATGAGCTTGCCGGTGTGCACGTCGTACACCGCGCCGCCGATGTTCAGCCGGTCCGGCAGGTATGGATAGGTTCGGATGCGGACGAGGTCGCGGCGCAGGGCCGCGTCCTGGTTGGCCACGGTGTGGAACTCCAGGCTCCGCGTGTCGATCCCGTACTCCCGGCTGATCAGCTCGTGGACGTCCTCGTCGGTGGACTTGGCCATCCGGCAGTCGGTGTGGGGCATCACGAGGACGCGGTCCACGTTGAGCAGGTAGACCGCGAGGATCAGCGTGCGCAGCACGTCGTCGGTGACCCGCGCCCCGGCGTTGCGCAGGATCTTGGCGTCCCCGGGCTTGAGGCCGAGCAACTTCAGCGGGTCGATTCGAGAATCCATGCACGTGACCACGGCCAGGCCGCGCGCCGCGCGCCCGCTCAGGCCGGAGTACTCGAAGGTCCGTGAGAAGTCCTCGTTAGCGGTCAGCAGATCGTCGAAGGCTCCCGTCATGTTGTTCATATTCCCTTACGCCCCTTTCGTCAGTACACGGAGGGTGGACGTAATGGGCTTCGTAAAGAGCCCGCGATCTGGCGTCACCGTTGGTGATGATTGCCTTACTGTGTGTGGACGATCGTGGAGAGGGTTCAGGGTGGGGACGACGGATTCGCTCGCCGGCTATCTACGCGGCCGGGCCAGGTGGCGGCTCGACCGGGTCCAGAGCGCCGACGGCGGCTGGAACGCGCGCTGCGCCTTGGCGCTGCTCGACGCCGCCTCCTACGCCGAGTCCCTCCCGGACGACGACCCACTGATCACCGCGCTGAAGGACGCCGGATGCTTCGGCCAGTACGGGGTCGGCGACTTCGAGCCGGGCGAGGCGGTCGCCAAGCTCATCGACTTCTGGGACTCGGGGGAGCCGTGGGAGCTGCTCACCGCGATCCCGCTCGTGGCGCGCGGCGGCTCGGTCCCCACCAGGGGCTGACCCCGGCCGCCGTCGTGGCCTCGGACCGGCCGCGGCCTCGGACCGGCCGCAACCCTTGATCGTCCGGGATCCCTGACGCTCGGCGATCCCAGGCCGACGGGGATCTCTGAGCGTCGCGGGGTCCCGTGATCGGCGCGGGCCCGCGAGGGCGTGACGCCGCCCGCCAAGGCCCCTCGCGACGTGGCCTCTCGGACGTGGCCCCTCGCTACTCCTCGTCAGGGACCTCGGGCGGGGCGGCGGCCTCGATCGCGCCGCCGCCGAGCGCCCCGCCGATCGCGGCGATGTCGGAGGTCACGTGAACGCCCGAGCCGTCACGGCGTCCGAGCTCGGCCGGCAGCGTGATCGGTTTGCCCGTGGAGGTCACGGCCTTGACCGGCGCGGGGCCGGCCCACGCGAGCACCAGCAGGTCTTCGCCCTTGAGGAAGCGCTGCGCGCGGACACCTCCGGTGGCCCGGCCCTTGGGCGGGAAGTCGGCGTAGTCGGACACCTTGCCGCCGCCGACCTCGGTGCCCGGCAGGGCGGTGGCCGAGCCGGCGATCGTCACGACCCGGGACTCGACGGCCGGGTCGACCGCGCCGAACCAGATGACCTTGGCGCCGTCGTTCAGCCGGATGCCGGCCATGCCGCCGGCGGGACGCCCCTGGGGCCGCACCGAGGAGGCGGGGTAGCGCAGGACCTGTGCGTCCGAGGAGATGAACACCAGGTCGTGGTCTTCGGAGGTCACCTCGACGGCCCCGGCCACGCTGTCGCCGGGTTTCAGGCCGATGACCTCGAAGTCGTCGCGGTTCACCGGATACTCGGGCACGACCCGTTTGACGGCGCCCTGGGCGGTGCCGAGCGCGAGGCCGAGCCCCTCCGGATCGAGCGAGCCGAGGCCCACGACGACCTCGCCGGCGTTCAGCGTCACGTACTCGCTGACCGGGTGGCCGCCCGACAGGGACGGCGGGTTCGCGGTGGGCGGCAGCGTGGGCAGATCGAGGACCGAGACCCGGATCACCCGCCCGGCGGAGGTCACCACGCCGACCTCGCCCCGCACCGTCGACCGCACCACCGCCACCAGAACGTCGTGCGCCGAGCGCTCGTCGCCCGAGCCGAGCGGCGAGGCGTCGCCCGTGCGGGCGAGCAGGCCCGTCGAGGAGAGCAGCACCAGGCACGGGTCGTCGGCGACCTCCAGCGGGATGGCCCCGGCCGTCACCGCGGCGCCGTCCTCCAGCAGGACCGTGCGGCGCGGCGTGCCGTAGGTCTTGGCGACGTCGGCGAGCTCGCCGGACACGACCCGGCGCAGCTTGTCCTCCGACGAGAGGATGGCGGTGAGCTCGGCGATCTCGTCGTTCAGCGTCTGGCGCTCGCGTTCGAGCTCCAGCTTGTCGTACTTGGTCAGACGGCGCAGCGGCGTGTCGAGGATGTAGACGGCCTGGGTCTCCGACAGCTCGAAGACCTGCATCAGGCGGGTGCGCGCTTCGGCGGAGTCCTCCGAGGAGCGGATGACCTCGATGACCTCGTCGATGTTGAGCAGCGCGACGATCAGGCCGTCGACCAGGTGGAGCCGTTCCTCGCGCTTGCGGCGGCGGTAGGCGGAGCGGCGGCGCACGACGTCGACGCGGTGGTCGACGTAGACCTGGAGCAGCTCGCGCAGGCCGAGCGTGCGGGGCTGGCCGTCGACCAGCGCCACGTTGTTGATCCCGAAGGTCTCCTCCATCGGGGTCAGGCGGTACAGCTCGGCCAGCACGGCCTCGGGGTGGAAGCCGTTCTTGACCTCGATGACCAGGCGCAGGCCCTTGTGCCGGTCGGTGAGGTCCTTCAGGTCGGAGATGCCGGACAGCCTCTTGGCGGTCACGAGCTCCTTGATCTTGGTGATCACGCGCTCGGGGCCCACGTTGAAGGGCAGCTCGGTGACAACGATGCCCTTGCGGCGGGGGGTGACCTGCTCGATCGTGGCCCTCGCGCGCATGCGGAACGTGCCGCGCCCGGTCTCGTAGGCGTCCCGCACGCCCGAGAGGCCGATGATCGAGCCGCCGGTGGGGAGGTCGGGGCCGGGCACGAACCGCATGAGCTCGTCCAGCGAGGCGTCCGGGTTCTTGATCAGGTGCCGCGCGGCCGCGATGACCTCGACGAGGTTGTGCGGCGCCATGTTGGTCGCCATGCCGACCGCGATGCCCGCGGCGCCGTTCACCAGCAGGTTGGGGAAGGCGCTCGGCAGGACCGTCGGCTCGGTCTCCTGACCGTCGTAGTTCGGCTTGAAGTCGACGGTCTCCTCGTCGATGGACTGCACCATCAGCATGGCCGCCGGCGCCAGCCGCGCCTCGGTGTACCGCATCGCGGCGGGCAGGTCGTCGGGGGAGCCGAAGTTCCCGTGGCCGTCCACCAGCGGCAGCCGCATCGAGAACGGCTGCGCCATGCGCACCAGCGCGTCGTAGATCGCGGTGTCGCCGTGCGGGTGGAGCTTGCCCATCACGTCACCGACGACGCGCGAGGACTTCACATGCCCGCGGTCGGGCCGCAGGCCCATCTCGCTCATCGAGTACAGGATGCGGCGCTGGACCGGCTTCAGACCATCGCGCGCGTCGGGGAGCGCGCGCTGGTAGATCACCGAATAGGCGTACTCAAGGAAGCTCGTGCGCATCTCGGTCGACACGTCGATGTCGACGATGCGCTCCTCGAAGTCGTCTTCCAGCGGGGGTGTGGTGGTGCGTCGGGCCATATCGAACATTGTGCCGAAGGTTCAAGGTGCTCCGCGACTCGAAGACCTTTTACGCCCTTACGGTCACGCGCGCCCGCTGTGGCGCCTGTCCTGGCGGGGCGGCCCGGCTGTGGACGGGCGGAAGTTATCCACAGCCGGGCGCCGGCGTCCGCAAACCGTCGCCCGGACCTGATACCAAGGAGCCATGCGTGACGAGAGCGGCCTGCGGGCCGAGGCGGAACAGCGGCTGCGGTCCCTCGCCGGTGACGGGGCCCGGCTGCGCGACGACCAGTGGTCGGCCATCCGGGCGCTGGTCGTCGAGCGGCGGCGCGCCCTGGTCGTGCAGCGCACCGGCTGGGGCAAGTCGGCGGTGTATTTCATCGCCACCGCCCTCCTGCGGGCGCGGGGCGCGGGCCCCACGGTCATCGTCTCGCCGCTGCTCGCGCTGATGCGCAACCAGATCGCCGCCGCGGCCCGTGCCGGGGTGCACGCCGCCACGATCAACTCCGCCAATGTGGACGAGTGGCATCTCATCCACGCCGCGGTCGAGCGCGGCGAGGTCGACGTCCTGCTGGTCAGCCCGGAGCGGCTCAACAACCCCGACTTCCGCGACCTGGTCCTGCCCAAGCTGGCGGCGAGCGCCGGGCTGGTGGTCGTCGACGAGGCCCACTGCATCTCCGACTGGGGCCACGACTTCCGGCCTGACTACCGCAGGCTGCGCAGCCTGCTCGCCGGCCTGCCGTCCGGAGTGCCCGTCCTCGCCACCACGGCGACGGCCAACGCCCGCGTCACCCACGACATCGCCGAGCAACTCGGCCACGTCCCCTCTCCCGCGGCGGGGCTCGGGCAGTCGCCGGACGCCGACCGAGCGGGGAGACCGGGCGGCGATCCGGGGACGTCGGGCGGCGTCCGGCCATCGGCGTCCGGCGGCGACGTCCCGCGGAGCGGTTTCGGTGACACGCTCGTGTTGCGGGGGCCGCTCGAACGCGACAGCCTGCGTCTCGCCGTCGTCCGCCATCCGACCGCCGAGCGCAGGCTGGCCTGGCTCGCCGAGGCGCTGCGCGACCTGCCCGGCTCCGGCATCGTCTACACGCTCACCGTCGCCGCCGCGCAGGAGGTCGCGGCGTACCTGCGCGACCAGGGCCAGGAGGTGGCCGCCTATTCGGGCCAGACCGAGCAGGCCGACCGCCTCGCCGCCGAGCAGGCCCTGCTCGACAACCGGCTGAAGGCGCTGGTCGCGACCTCCGCGCTGGGCATGGGCTTCGACAAGCCCGATCTCGGCTTCGTGATCCACCTCGGCGCCCCCGCGTCTCCGGTGGCGTACTACCAGCAGATCGGCCGGGCGGGCCGCGGCGTCGAGCGTGCCGAGGTCATCCTGCTTCCCGGCCCCGAAGACCGCGACATCTGGGCGTACTTCGCGTCGCTGGCGTTTCCCCCCGAGTCCGTGGTGTGGACGACGCTCCGCGTCCTGGCCGAAGAGGGCACGATGTCCACGGCCGCGCTGGAGACGCGGGTCGACCTCGGCCGTGCCCGGCTGGAGACGATGCTCAAGGTCCTCGACGTCGACGGCGCGGTCGAGCGGGTCAAGGGCGGCTGGCGCTCCACCGGCCGCCCGTGGCGGTACGACGAGGGCAGGTACGCCCGGGTCGCGGCCGAGCGCGCCGCCGAGCAGCGCGCCATGCTCGACTACATCGCCACCGACCGGTGCCGCGAGGAGTTCCTGCGGCGCCATCTCGACGACGAGACGGCCCGGCCCTGCGGGCGCTGCGACAACTGCACGGGGGCGCACCCCTCGGCGGACATCCCTGCCGAGGCCGTGGGCCGGGCGCGCGAGCGGCTTCAACGTCCCGGGGTGGACGTCGAGCCCCGGCGGCAGTGGCCCGTCGGGCTGAAGGAGCTCGGCCTGTCCGGGCGCGTCCGCCCCGAGATCGCCGCAGAGCCCGGGCGGGCGCTCGGGCGGCTCACCGACATCGGCTGGGGCACCACGCTGAGACGGCTGCTGGCGGAGGGCGCCCCCGACGGGCCCGTGCCCGGCGAGGTCTTCGACGCCGTGGTCAAGGTGCTGTCCGCCTGGGCGTGGGCGCGACGCCCGGTGTCGGTGGTCACCCTTCCCTCGGTCGCCCGCCCGATCTTGATCACCAGCCTGGGCGAACGGCTGGCCGCCGTCGGCAGGCTCGACTACCTGGGCTCTCTCACCTACACCGCCGGCCCGCCCGGCCGCCAGCACAACAGCGCCCAGCGCGTCCGCGCCCTCGAACACACCCTGGCGGTCGCACACGATGACCCGTCCGACGCCCGGGGCCTCTTACCGGCGGCGCGGGCCCGGCTGTCCGCCGGTCCGGTCCTGCTGGTCGACGACCGCATCGACACCGGCTGGACCATGACCATGGCCACGGCCCTCCTCCGCCGCTCCGGCGCCCCTGCCGTGCTCCCCCTCGCCCTGGCCGTCACAAGCTGAGGTCCACCGACCAGCTGTCCACCATTGTTTCGAATCTCGAAGCATCAACGTAGCATGATCCTTCGATACTCGAAACGTCGATAGAATGGCGGCATGACCACGCCCGAGCTCATCGCGGTGGTCGCCGCGACCCACGACATCTGGATGCGGACCAACGCCCTGATCGTGCAGGCGCTGGCCGGGCACCAACTGACATCGGCGACGTTCCAGGCGCTGTGGGCCATCGACCCGGCCGAGCCGCCACCCTCGATGAAGGTGATGACCGAGCGCTTGTACTGCAACGCCCCGAACCTGACCTTCATCACCAACCAGCTCGCCGACCGGGGCCTGGTGGAGCGCGCCGTGGACCCGGCCGACCGCCGCTCCCGCGTCCTGGTCCTGACCGCCAAGGGCCGCCGGGTCCGCGACGAGCTGGTCCGGACGGCGCTGGAGAAGACCCCGCTGGCGGTGCTGACCGACAGCGAACTGCGGCAGCTCATGGTCCTGCTGAACCGCGCCGTCCGACCCGACTGAATCGCAGCCGAGGCCGGGGCGCGGGCCCGGCATGCAGAAGAACACCGTAGAGCCGACGATGATCAGATGGGTGTCATGGTGCCCAACGCGAGGCTCTGCTGGGGGCCGACTTCGGCAAGTGTGAGCCGCCCGCGTCGGCAAGTCGCAGGTCGGACCGATCGCATCTTCCGAGGCGCGCCATTGGCAGCCAATCTTCAGCGCACACCGGTACCGGTGAACGATCCCCTCGATCCCCCATCCGATGCGGTGCCATCGGCGTCCCGTCGGCCCCTGAACCGGAGGCGGCAGCGGGGGAGGGAGTTAGAGGCGGGGACGGGCGCCGAGGTTGGCTATGGCGCGGGCGGCGAGGGCGTTGCCGGCGGCGAGGGCGTCGGCGGGCTGCTTGCCCTCGAGCCACGGCTGGAGGAAGCCCGCGGCGAACGCGTCCCCGGCACCGGTGCCGTCGACCACGCGCTCGATGTGCTCGGCGGGCGCCCGGACGGGCTCGGCGCGGTTGTTGGTGTACCACAGCGAGCCTTCGGCCCCGAGCTTGATCACGACCTGGGGGAACCATGCCGTGAGCACCTTGGCGGCGGAGGCGGGGTCGTCACGGCCGGTGAGCACCTTGGCCTGGGCCTCGTTGGCGAACAACAGCTTGGCGCTGTGGGTCCACTCCAGGAACGGCTCGGCGCCGGTGCGCTCCAGCGGCGCGGCGGATGCGCAGTCCACGGAGATCGACATGCCCGCCCGGCGCGCGTGGTCGAGCGCGGCGAGGCCGGCCTCGCGCGAGCCCTCGTTCAGCAGCGTGTACCCGGAGATGTGGAGGTGGCCGCCCTGATGGAACAGGTCGCGCGGAAGGTCCTCGGGAGACAGGGCGGCGTTGGCGCCGGGGTCGGACAGCAGCGTGCGCTCGCCCTTGTGCGTGACCAGCACGACGCAGGTGCCGGTGGGGCGCTCGGGATCCATGACGAGCCGGGCGTCCACGCCGTAGCCCATGAGCTCCATGTCGCGGTTGCGGCCGGTGATGTCGGCGCCTCTGCGGCCGACGAAGGCCACCTCCGCGCCCTCGACGGCCAGCCAGGATGCGACGTTGGCCCCAGAGCCGCCACCGTGCATGGTGACGACGGCAGGAGTGTCGCTCGCCCTGGCGAGAGGGTAGCGGGCACGTGCGACCGCATCGGTCATCAGATCGCCCACCACGACAACCCGCGTCATGATGTCACCACCTTGTTGGCACTACAGGAGGCTGCTGACAGAAAACCTAACAGCTTCAAGCGGGGGCGTGGGGCATACAGCGGACACCCGGACATAGTCGATGCACAAGCGTTGCCCAACAAACCAGACACGAGCGCCCTTACGCTCAGGTCTGTGGAACCTCGTTACCCCGCCCACTGGGAGGCCGACGTCGTCCTGGCGGACGGGGGCACGGCGCATCTGCGGCCGATCCGCCCGCAGGACGCGGGCATCCTCCGCGCGTTCTACTCCCGGCTCTCCGACCAGTCGATCTACTTCCGTTTCTTCGGCCCCCACCCGCGGCTCTCGGACCGCGAGGTGACCTGGTTCACCACCGTCGACTACGTCGACCGGGTCGCGCTGATCGCGACGCTCGGCACGGAGATGGTGGCGGTCGTCCGGTTCGACCGCATGAACGACACCGACGACACCGACGATGCCGACAGCGCCGAGGTGGCGTTCCTGGTCGAGGACGCCCACCAGGGCAGGGGAGTGGCGTCGGTGCTGATGGAGCACCTGCGCGCGGCGGCCAGGGAGCGCGGCATCAAGCGCTTCGTGGCCGACGTGCTGCCGAACAACGCGCGCATGATGGCGTTCTTCCGCCAGGCGGGGTACACCGCGCAGAGCCAGTTCGAGGACGGCGTCGTGCGCATGACCTTGGACCTGGCGGCGACGGAGACCTCGCGCGAGGTCACGATGGCCCGCGAGCACCGCGCCGAGGCCCGGTCGATCGAGCGGTTGCTGAGCCCCACGTCGGTCGTGGTGGTGGGCGCGGGCCGCGAGGCGGGCGGCGTCGGGCAGACCGTTCTGCGCAACCTGCTGGCCGCCGACTTCAACGGTCCCGTGTACCCCGTCCACCGCGAGGTACGGGCGGTGGCGGGCGTCCGCGCGTACAAGAGCGTCTCGGCGATCGACGGGGACGTGGATCTCGCCGTGGTCGCCGTTCCCGCGGACGCCGTCCTGGACGTGGTCGAGGAATGCGCGCGGAAGGGTGTCAAGGGCCTGGTCGTCGTCTCGTCCGGTTTCGGGGAGACGGGCGCGGAAGGGCGCACCCGCCAGGACCGGTTGGTGCGCATCGCCCGCTCGTACGGGCTTCGCGTGGTGGGCCCCAACTGCCTCGGCATCGCCAACACCGACCCGCGGGTGCGCCTCAACGCCACTCTGGCGGCCCGTCTGCCGGGCAGGGGCCGGGTGGGGTTCTTCAGCCAGTCGGGCGCGCTCGGCACCGCGCTGCTCCAGCGGGTGGCCCAGCGCGGCATGGGCATCTCGACCTTCGTGTCGGCGGGGAACCGGGCGGACGTGTCCGGCAACGACCTGCTGCAGTACTGGCAGGGGGACGAGGCCACCGACGTGGTCCTGCTCTACCTGGAGTCGCTGGGCAACCCGCGCAAGTTCGCCCGTCTCGCCCGGCGCACGGCGCGGAAGAAGCCCGTCGTGGTGGTCAAGAGCGGCGGGACCACGCGCGGGGTCCCCGTGGGGCACTCCGCGCCCGTCCTGCGCCTGCCGGACGCCGCGATCAGCGCCCTTTTCGAGCAGGCGGGGGTGATCCGCGTGGACGACCTGGCGCAGTTGTTCGACGTGGCCCAGCTCCTCGCCTACCAGCCGCTGCCCGCGGGGCCGAGGGTGGGCGTGGTGAGCAACTCCGACGCGCTGGCGCTGCTGGCGGTGGACGCCTGCGTGGCGGCGGGCCTGGAGCCGTGCCCGCCCGCCAACCTCGGGGCGGGGGCCGGAGCGGGGGAGTACCGCGAGGCGCTGGCCGGCATGGACGACAGGGTGGACGCCGTCGTCGCGATCTACATGCCGCCCGTCCCGGGCAACGCGGCCGAGGTCGCCGCCGAGCTGGTCCGGGTGGCCGGTGAGACGGGGAAGCCGGTGCTGGCCACTTTCGAGGGCCGCATGGGCATGCCGGACGAGCTGCGCGTCCCGGGCGAGGGCGGCGATCCGGGCAAGGGGTCCATCCCTTCCTATCCCGCCGCCGAGGAGGCCGTACGGGCGCTGGCCCACGTGGTCCGGTACGCGGCCTGGCGCGACCGGCCCCAGGGCGCCACCCCGTCCCTGGACGACGTCGACACCGAGGGCGCCAGGGCGCTGGTGGAGGACGTCCTCGCGGGCGGCGGGCCCGGGGAGATCGACGCCACGGGCCTGCTCGCCGAGTACGGGCTGGAGGTCTGGCCCGCCGAGCCCGTCCACTCCGCCGAGGAGGCGGTCGCGGCGGCCGAGCGGCTCGGCTGGCCGGTCGTCGTCCGCTCGGCCGACCCCGAGGTGGTCCACCGCGCGGGGACGGTGTGGCTCGGCCTGTCGGATCCGGGCGGGGTGCGGCGCGCGTACGACGACCTGACGGCCCGGCTGGGGCCGCGGGTGACGCTGTCGGTCCAGCGGATGGCGCCCCAGCCCGCCGTGCGGACGATGGTGCGGGTGGTGGACGACCCGCACTTCGGTGCCGTGGTGTCGTTCGGGCTCGGAGAGATCACCGCGCGGCTCCTCGGCGACGATGCGTTCCGGATGGCGCCCCTCACCGCCGAGGACGCCGCCGGGCTCGTGCGGTCGCTACGGGCCGCGCCGCTGCTGTTCGGGGGGTACGGGTACCCGCCGGTCGCGGTCGGGGCGCTGGAGGACCTGCTGGTCCGCGTGGGCCGCCTGGCGGACGAGCTGCCCGAGCTGGCGCGGCTGGATCTCGACCCGGTCCTGGTCGGCGAGGGCGGCGTGAGCGTCCTCGGCGCCCGCGCCGTCATCCGTGACGCGGTCGGCCCCCGCCCGGACAGGGGCCCGCGCCGCCTGCGCTGACCCGGCCCCCGCACCAAGAGGCCGACGGGACCGTGCGGGGCGTATGAGCGCGTGAGTGCCACGTGAGGCTGGGGATATTTCCGGAAATAAGCGTTGCGCCGTCGATGGCCCCTCTTCCCCGGTTGCCCTCAGGGCGGACGCCTGTGAGGTGAAACACCACGCCGAGACAGGGCAGGATGGACCCATGAGGGAAACCCGAGTCTCGGCCGCTGGTCTGCGCGAGGCCATCGAACGCAGCGGCTACTACCCCGATCTCGTGGCCGACGCGGCGGAGTCCGCACTGGGCAAAGAGCAGGTGACGGCGTTCGTCGTCCACCACGAGGCCACGTTCGACCCGGCGATGGAAGTCCGCCGTCACGTCACCGTGGTGATCCTCTCACCTACCCGGCTCCTGGTGTGCCACACCGACGAGCACCCGCCCGCCGACGGCATGCCCACCTCGCACGCCTCCACCACCACCGAGGCCGTGCGCCTCAGCCGTGTCCAGTCCGTGGCGGTCACCCGCGTGGTGCCGGACCCCGCGTCGTACGTGCCGGGAGTCCCTCCCAGCGAGGTCACGCTCACGATCGGCTGGGGGGCCATCTCCCACGTCGACCTGGAACCCGCCACCTGCGGAGACGAGAACTGCGAAGCCGACCACGGCTACACCGGCGCCATCACCGCCGACGACCTGTCCCTGCGGGTGAGCGAGGCCGCCGACGGCCCCGAGGCCGTGAGCAACGTTCTGGCCTTCGCCAAGGCCCTGTCCGAGGCCACCGCCCGCACCGCGGGCTGAGCCGTCCGTGCCGGCGCGGTCCCGGAGCACCGCGCCGGCACAGCGCTCTTCTGCGAAGCCGCGCGCCGAAGCCTCCTCCGCGAAGCCGCGCGCCGGGGCGGGCCGGTCGCCACGGCCGCTCCGGCCCTCCCGGCCTCTCGCCCGAGTGCGAGACTGATGGGCGTCCATCGAGAGTCGTCCGCGGAGCGCCGTGGCCGGTACGGCCGCGGGAGGCCCGCGAAACCGTAGGGGGTTGTGCATGGCTGAAAGCGCGGGGGCACCCACGAGCCCGCTGATCGGTCCTGAGGACCTCGGCGAGGGGATCATCCTCGACGTCAGGTGGCGGCTCGCCGGCCCGCCCGGCATCGAGTCGTACCGGGAGGGGCACATTCCCGGTGCCGTGTTCTGCGATCTCGATCAGGATCTCGCCGCGCCGCCCGGGGCCGGCGGCCGGCACCCGCTGCCCGGCGCCGAAGCCTTCCAGGCCGCGATGCGGCGGCTCGGCGTGTCCGATTCGGTCCCGGTGGTCGTGTACGACGACGCCGACTCCACCGCCGCGGCCCGCGCCTGGTGGGTGCTGCGCTACTACGGGCACCCCGACGTCCGCGTGCTCGACGGCGGGTACCGCCGGTGGGCGGCGGAGGGCTTCCCGGTGACCACCGACGTGCCCACGCCCGCGCCCGGCGACTTCACGGCCCGGCCCGGCGGCATGCCGATCTTGGACGCCACCGGTGCGGGGGCTCTCGCCGAGGAAGGCGTGCTGCTCGACGCGCGGGCGGGCGAGCGCTACCGGGGCGAGGTCGAGGCGGTCGACCCGGTCGCTGGGCACATTCCGGGCGCGGTCAGCGCGCCCACCGGCGAGAACGTCGACCCGTCCTCGGGCCGGTTCCACCCCGCCGAGTTCCTCAGGGAGCGTTTCCTCTCGCTCGGGGCGGTTCCCGAGGTGCCGGTCGGCGCGTACTGCGGCTCCGGCGTGACCGCCGCCCACGAGGTCCTGGCCCTGGAACTCGCGGGCATCCACGCCGCCCTCTACGTCGGTTCATGGTCCAACTGGATCATCGACTCCTCCCGCCCGGTCGCCAAGGGGTAGGACGCCCGATTCGCCGGAAGCGCCTGGTGAGCCGCGTGTCAGATCGGATGCCCCAGTGAGCCGAAGCAGGCGAACCCGTCGACGCCCGTCTTGCGGCTCGCGGTCGCGAGTGCCTCGGCGGGGGTGTGGCCGGAGGTCAGCAGCGCGTGGAACGCCGTCATGAGCGTCAGCGCCTCGTCGTCCCGGACGGGCACGAGACCGGCGACCACGCAGGCGGTCCCCTGGTCCAGGAACGCGCCGGCGAGGCCGAGCGGCGCACCGTCGACCGGCGCGTGCGCCATCCCGGCGTCACAGGCGGACAAGATCACCAGCGGGGGCGTCCGTCCGTGCCGGAGCAGGTCGTACGCCATGAGCGGCCCGTCCTCCAGGGTGATGCTGGACAGCAGGGGGCTGCGGACGCGGAACGTGCCGTGCGCCGCGACATGCAGCACGTCCGCGTACTCGAGCGCGGCGAACACATCCCCGCGCACAGCCCTGACCCGCACGGACTCGTTCCCGCCGCCTGAGGACGGACATGCTCCGGCCGCGGCTCGATGGGCGCGGACGACCATCGCCGCCTCCGCGTCGGCGTACCGGAGTTCCGGCCCCGCCACGGCGACGACCCTCGCCCCCGGGCTCTCGGACATGTGGTGTTCAGGCGCGGTCACGTGGGGCGCGGGTTGAGACGGATCTGCGAAGGCGGCGGCCGGGACGGGACGCGGTGAGGTCTCGGCTCCGCGGGAACCCGGTCGCCGGGTGGCCGTCGTCAGCCAGGCGGTGGCGCTGGAGGCCACGCACAGCGGCCGGCCGTGGCAGGCCGGGAGCACCGGCCACGGCAGGGTGTGCAGCGCGCCGGTCGGCACGATGACCAGCGGCCTGTCCCCGATGTCTCCGGCCAGAGGCCCGAGCAGGTGCGCGCCCAGGCGGCCCGCCTCGGCCGCGACCTCGTTGAGGGCGTGAGTGTCCCGGAGCCCGGCCCGCCGCAGGCCGTACCGGACGCGAACGGTGGCCTCGGCCGCCGCCGCGTACGAGCCCAGCTCGCGCAGCGCATGGCGATCGGCAGTCACGACGATCGCGGCCAGCCGGTCACCGTGCCGCACGAACTCGACCAGCGCCGCGCCCTCCAGCGCCTGGCGCAGCGTCTCGGTCAGCGCGGCGTCTTCCGGTCTCGCGTCCGATACGGGTTTCCGGGTGAGGGCGCGGCAGTGTTCGGCCCAGCCGAGGACCACTTCGGGGCGTCCGTCGGCCAGGGCGAGCGACAGGCCGAACTCCGCGAGCCGCTCACCGGCCCGGGCGGCGTGCGCGCGTACCCCGGGGTCGGTGAGGCGCTCGCCGCCGGACGTCACCTCCGCGAGCCCGGCCTGGAGCGCCGCGATGGCCGCGGGCCGGTCGCCGTGAAGGTCGCGTTCCAGGGCGGTCGCGTGATGGCGGACGAGGCGGTGCGTCCGCCCTGCCGGATCGGTGGCGATGACGTGCCGAAGCTCGGCCTCGGCACGGGCGCGGTCTCCCAGCGTCAGGGCCAGCTCGGCGGTGGTGAGCCGTAGCGCGGCCGCCTGACCCGTCCAGCCCGCCCAGGCCAGGCGTCCCCCCAGCTCGCGCAGCTCGTCCAGCAGCCGCCGGTCGTCGGCCCGGTCGTTCAGCGGGTTTCCGATGGGTTCGCCCGTTACCTTCCGGCCGTCCGTCACCTGGCCGGGACGCTCGCCCGTCGGGCGTCGCCCGGCGGAACGTTCCGCGAGACGGGCACGCAGGACGACCTCCTCCGCCAAGGGCAGCCAGGCGTCGCGTCCCTGCGAGGTGAACTCCCGGGCCGCGAGCTCCGCGCCCGCCTTCGCCTGATGAGGGTCGCCCACGAGTAGTTCCAGTTCGGCGAGGAGCAGCCGGGATTCGGCGAGCGCGCCCCGGGCTCCGGCCATCGCCAGCTCGGGCACAGCCAGGGCGAGCTGAGCGCGGGCCTCGCCGGGCAGGTGGGCGGCCAGCAGGGCCTCGGCGAAGTCGGCCCGCATCACGGCGAGCCGCTCCGGGTAGCCGGTCAGCTCCCGCTCGGCGGCCTGGTACCCGGCGTAGGCGGCCGGGATGTCTCCTCGCCTGGCCGCGACGAACGGGATGTTGGCCTGGGCGAGGACGGCGAGGTGGTCCAGCCCCGCGTCCCGGGCGATCACGAGGCATGCCGACAGGTCGCGGGAGGCCTCGTCGTAGTGTTCCAGGTAGGCGTGGGCGATTCCCCGGTTCACCAGGGCCCCGGCCAGGAAGCGGGCGTCCCCGGATCCGGTGAGCCCTTCGATGGCGCGGTCGCAGCGGGCCACCGCCTCGGCCGTCCGTCCGAGACGGACGAGCGCGACCGCGCGCTGGACGCCCAGCCGGTGGCGGTCGAGGCCGGTGAGGTGGCGTTCGGCCAGGTCGGCCACGCGGAGCCCGCCCTCGGGGTCGCCGAGGTCGGCGCGGACGGTGACCAGGGACAGGCGGGCCTGCGCGGCGCGCTCGGGCAGGTCGCGTGCCGCGGCGACGGCCAGGCGCAGGTGCTCGGCCGCGAGCCCGAGGTCGCCGAACTCCCGGGCGGTGAGCGCCAGCGCGCGATGCGCGACGGAGGCAGCCTCGGCGTGCCCCCGCGCCTCCGCCTCGACCAGCACGGCGCTCGCATGCTCCCGTGCCCGCCCGGGGTCTGCGCCCGACAGCGACACCGCCTCTTCGGCCGCCACCACAAGGCGTCCGGTTTGCGGCTCTCTGTCTTCGGGAGGGCGCGGGGTGGTGGGCGTCCAGGACTCGGGCATGGCGGGGGTGTGGGACGCCGGGGGGTTGCCGGAGGCGGCGGGGTGCGGATCGCCGGTCACTGGCGGACGCAGTGCCACCGGGTCGCCACGGGGCGGTCGCCCGGGCGGTGGTAGACGACGCTCAACCAGCCGTGGGGGAGGCCCGTCGTGGCGAACAGGCCGTTCTCGGTGGGGAAACGGATCTTGCTGATGTGCGGCGTCCTGATCTCGATGCGGGCGCCCCGGACGGGGGCGGGGTGCACCTGGCCGGCGAGGTCGAGGTGTGAATCGCGGACCGTGACCTCCATGTCGATCGTCAGCCCGTCGGCGCCGAAACGCAGCAGGCGCGGCTCGTCGTCGGCCGGGCAGCCGTCGGAGCGGACGCCCGCCAGGGGCCGCGCGTCCGCCACGAGACCCGGCTGGGGTTCCAGGGGGCCGGCCAGGACGGCTCCGGGCAGGCGCAGCGCGAACACGGCGCGCGCGTCGGTGCCGACCCGCTCGGGGACCGGGTCCACCCCCGCCGCGATTCTGAGGGCGGCCAGCAGGTATTCGTCATCGGCGGGACGCGGCAGGAGGCGCTCACCGTCGCCCACGGCCGGAACGTGCCCATCTCTGGCGGCACCGGCCGAAAGCCGCCCCTCGTCGCCCCCCGAGGCCATGCGGAGGCCGCCGATGGCCGGAGTCACCCGAGGCTGGTCCCTGGCGGTCAGAGTGGCGAAAAGGTCGATCTCGGCGGGTGACGGATCATCGGCACTCGCCGGATGGGGTTCGTGTCGGGTCATCGGGCCTCCTCGCCCATGAGGGAGCGGACGCGTCTGAGGCAGCGCATGCGCGTCGGGCCGATGCTGCCGATGGGCATCTGCATGCGCCGCGCGAGCTGGGCGTAGGTGACCTCGGGGAGGGTGACGATCAGGCGCAGCAGCGTGCGGCAGGGCTCGTGCAGCGTGTCGATCGCCGCCCAGAGCCGCCGCCCGTCCTCCTCGCTGAGCATGCGCGCGACGGGGTCGCCCTCGGTGGACGGGAGGTCGGGGACCAGCCCGGTCAGGTGATGACCCGCCCGCTTACGGCGGATCCGCCCGGCTTCGTGGCGGGTCGTGGTCACCAGCCAGGCGCCGACGGCCTCGGGGTCGCGGATCGTGTCCAGCTTTTCGACGAGCCGCAGCCAGGCCGCCTGCACGGCGTCGGCGGCGTCGGTCGCGTCTAGACCGCAGGCGCGGGCGACCGCCCACATGCGGAACCCGAAGCGGTCGACCAGTCCGCGCCACGCGGTCTCGTCGAGAAGATCGAGGTCGTAAGGCATATAGCGACCCTGTGTAGTTGCTTGAATACTCTTGGTGAGAACCTTAGTGAACCGTGGGCACGAAGACCCCGAGATCGGGGAAACGCGTGCCGTGCCGTGCGTCGAGCACGTGGTCGGCGGCCTCGGCGGGGGACATGCGCCGCGCGGCGGCGGCGATCGCGCCGGCGACGAGGGCGGCCGCGAAGGACGTGCCGTTCCAGCTCGCGTAGTTCCTGAACGGGTGAAAGTCCACGAAACTGCTGGTCAAGTCCTCGCCACGGGCGCACGCGTCCACCCACGGCCCGAACGCCGAGAACCGGGCGCGCCCGGTTTCCGTGGAATTGAGGGCTCCGACGGCGATCACGCGGGGCAGCGCGGCGGGCCAGAACGGCCGCGAGGACGCCGTGTTCCCCGCGCAGGCGACGATCACGGTGTCGGGAAACCCGGCCAGCGCGCGCTCCAACAGAGGCGACGGCCGGTCGTCGTAGGTGAAGCATCCGAACGACAGCAGCAGGACATCGAGGCGGACATCGCGCAGGCGGCCGAGCGCGCGCAGCACGCCCGCCTCGTCGCCGACGCCCTCGCTGTCCAGCACCCGGGCCACCCGGAGCCGCACCCCGGGAGCCTGGCGCAGCAGCAGGCCCGCGATGAACGTTCCGTGCCCCGCCTGCTGGTCGAGACGCCCGTCGCCGTCGGCGTCGAGCACTTCCTCCGGCCGGCCGGTGAACCACGGCTGCCCCTCGAACCACGGGTGCCGGACCAGGCCGGTGTCGAGCAGGCCGACCGTCACCCGGGACGGCGCCGCCGTGTCGTACGCGGGGGCGGGCGCCGGGCGAGGCGCGCCGGTGGGGCCGCCGAAGAACAGGGGCTGGCCGGTCACCACGTGGTTGGGGGAGACCTCGTGCCCCTGGGCGGCGAGCGTGGCGGCGATCTCGCACGGGTCCGCCCCGGGCGCGAGCCGGAGCAGGTAGAGGCCCTCGATGTTCTCGACGGCCTGCGTCCACCGGGTGGCGGCGACCGGGGAACGGCTGAGGAGCATGCCCGGACGAATCAGGGCAGTTCGCCCCGGCGTGTGCTCCACTGCCTGCACGTTCATCGGTGACTCCTCGAAGGGACAGATAATCACCGAGTGTATCTTTCCCTATGCGGAGAGTTGGCAAGCGTGATTAGGTATGACCCGGCTCTGGTGCCCCGCCACGACGGACGGTAGTCTCTCCCTCAGTCACTTGTGATCATCCCAGTATGAGGACGTTGGGGAAGGCGCACCTCGTACGAAACGGGAGGTCCGGTGTCTGCTCGTGGCGTGCTGTACGTCCACTCGGCTCAGCCCGCGCTGTGCCCGCATATCGAATGGGCGGTCGCGGGTGTCCTTGGCATACCCGTCGACCTATCGTGGACTCCTCAGCCGGCCCAGCCCGGCACGGTGCGCACCCAGGCCGAGTGGGAGGGCCGTCCCGGCACGGCCGCGGCGATCACGTCGTCCCTCATGGGCTGGCAGCGCATCCGCTTCGAGATCACCGAGGACGCCTCGCCGGGGGTGGACGGCTCCCGGAACGCCTACACGCCCGCGCTCGGCGCCTTCACGGCCGTCGTCGGCGTCTCGGGCGACATCATGATCCCCGAGGATCGGCTGCGCAACGTCATGCTCATGGCGGCCCAGGGCCGCGCCGCGCTGGAGGACGAGCTCGACAAACTGCTCGGCAAGCAGTGGGACGAGGAACTCGAACCCTTCCGCTACGCGGGCGACGGCGCCCCGGTCCGCTGGCTCCACGCCGCCGTCTGACCCTCGCTCCGGCCTCACGGGCCCCTCGTCGCTGCCGCGTGCGCCGGGCACGTCCTGATTGGACCGTTCCCGGCCGTGCGGGCCTTTCCTGCCTCGCTTGCCTGCCTCGGCTGCCTGCCCGTCTCGCCTGCTCGGCCGTCGAGCGGCCCGCCGAAGGGTGCCGGCCTGGGGGAGGCGGCCGGTGGCAGGCGGGCGTGTACGTGCGGACGGGACGACAGGTGGGCATGTCGTGCGAACGGGACGACTCGGCTAGCGTGGCGCTTTCGGCGTGAAAGGACCAAGCCGTGACGACCGAACGGATCAGCCCGCCCCTCATCGCGGGGGAGCGCGAGATGCTGCGCTCCTTCCTCGACTTCCATCGCGCGACGCTTGCGATGAAGTGCGACGACCTCTCCGACGAGGACCTGCGCCGCCGATCGATGCCGCCGTCCACCTTGTCCCTGCTCGGGCTGGTACGCCACATGGCCGAGGTCGAGCGCACCTGGTTCCGCCGGGTGATCAACGGCGAGGAGCTTCCGCTCGTCTGGTCCGACGAGGGCGACTACCAGGCGGCCTACGATGCGAGCGAGTCCACCCGCAAGGAGGCGTTCGACGCCTGGCAGGAGGAGGTCGAGCACGCGCGCCGCATCGAGCGCGAGGCCGAGTCCCTGGACGTGGTCGCCCACAACGCCCGGTGGAACGAGGATGTGTCCCTCCGCCTGGTGATGCTCCATTTGATCCACGAGTACGCCCGCCACAACGGCCACGCCGACTTCCTCCGCGAAGCCATCGACGGCACCGTAGGCCCCTGAAAAGGGCCTCGCTCCGCTCGGGCTGTGTTTCCCAGCGGCCTCCCGGTCCGAGGGGCGCGCCCCTCGGACTCCCCCTTTATGTTGTGGGTGATTTTAGAAGGGCTGCAGCCCGGCACGCTTTCGGTGCGCACGGCCAGATCGAGGCCACGCCGTCCGCGGCTCAGCGGACGGGCGCCGATTCCTTGCTAGATGTTTCGGGGACTTGCTTGCATTCTCCGGCCGCCGACTGCTGCTACGGCGCTATCTCAAACCAAACCGTGCGACCCGCTTCATCCTGCTGCCATCCCCATGCGGAGGAAAGTTCTCGGACCAGCCACAGCCCCCGGCCGTTCTCGCTGAGGGGATCGACCTGTGCGGGTATCTGCGGAATGGTGTTGGGTGAGCCTTCATCGACCACCTCTACGCGTACAGTCCGGTCGTTGCGGTAGACCAGCAGTTGCATCACGCCGCGAGCCTGACGTCCCGAGTAGGAGTGCTTCACCGCATTCGCGACCACCTCGCCCACCAAGAGGAGGACGTCATCCACGACTCGGTATCCGGCCTCCAGCAGTACCTCCCGGACGTACATCCGCGCGAGCGCGATGGAGCTGGCCCTACCGAGTAGGTCCACCTTGCCGAGAAGATCGACGGTCGTCATTGGGCGACCTCCCAGACACGGTCGGCTGCGTCGTCCGCCGTTACCGGGACCCGCTGACCTGAACCCCGGCCCCAGGTGTAAAGCCACGTGCCCCTGTGCAGGCACGCCATGACGCGCACAGCACTCGCCGTCCGGGGCACTACCAGGACCGGGTCCGTCTTCAGCGGCAGATCTACCACCGCGCGCAGTCCGCGCCTGCTGAGCTCCCAGGCCAACGTGACCAGGTGGTGGTACTGCTGTGCCTTCGTCGTCTGAGGAAACCCTTCCTTGTTCGTGGGCATGCCGTCGTTCCTGTTGAAACGAGCACGTACAAGATCCTTGCTAGCCATTCACCCTCCGTCCGTCTTGGTGCTCGTCATGATGAGTTCGCCAAGTGCAGCCTGTCAATGCACTGTGCAGATTTTGACTACCTAGAGCGATTGTGATGTGACTGTCGCTGCCATCGGGCAGACTGTGCGCATGTCGATCGCCCACAGTCCTACGGTTCGGCTGCGCCGTCTTGCTCGAGAGCTGCGGAGGATGCGGGAGGGAACCGGGATCAGCCCTGAGGGGGCTGCCGCGCAACTTGGATGGAGCCGCAGCAAGGTGAGTCGGATCGAGACCGGCCGTACCCGCGCCAGCCCCACGGACGTGGCGCAGATCTGCGATCTGTATGGCACCGATTCATCGACGCGCGCGGCATTGATACAGCTCGCGAAGGAGGTCCGCCGCCGCGGATGGTGGACGGCCTACGCGGACGTGTTCACGGGTTCTTACGTGGGACTTGAAGATGAAGCGGCTCTGATTCGTCAATGGGAAGTTCAGCTTGTGCCTGGCCTTTTGCAGACGGAGGACTATGCGCGCACGGTGATCAGTACGGTTCGACCGGAACTCCATGACCCTGCGGACATCGATCGACGAGTCATGGCCCGCATGGCGCGGCGCACTCTTTTGAGCCGGGCCAAGGCCCCTCACCTTCACGCGGTGGTGGACGAAGGGGTGCTGCGTCGCCAGATCGGCAGTCGTGAAGTGATGTATGGCCAGTTGGAGGCCCTCATCACCGCCGCTCGCCGACCCAATGTGACGATCAGGCTGCTCCCCTACAGCGTGGGAGTGCATGCCGGCCTCGAAGGCGCATTTACGATCTTGTCGTTCCCGGATGAGCTTGATCCTGATGTGGCCTACGTGGAGAGCACTGCCGGTGACGTGTACGTCGAGAGTTCCGAACAGGTCGAGCGCTATACAGTGGCTTTTGAGCGCATCTGTGATGTCGCTCTGTCTCCGGAGCATTCCATCGGACTGATCGCCGACGCCAAGGAACAACTTCATGACTGATCTTGCCAAGGCCCTCTGGCGTAAGAGCACCTACAGCGGTGGGGGTAACAATTGCGTTGAAATCGCCTCGAATCTGTCCGGCTTCACCGGCGTCAGAGACAGCAAGACCCCTACGGGGCCGGTGCTGATCTTCTCGGCGGATGAGTGGGCAGCATTCGTGGATGGTGTGAAGATCAGTGGGTTCGGCGCCTAGGATCGCGGTCCCAGCCACGACGACTGTTATGGAGTAGAGCCCTCGCATCACGAGGGCTCTCTTTGTGTGGGTGCTGCTTGTGGTGACTTTCACCAGCCAAGTTGCTCATAAGTGAAATCTCGTCACGCAGCATGGGGTGTGGCGGGACGGGGGAGTCCGAGGGGTGCTCCCCTCGGGGCCGGAGGCCCTGCAAAAGTAGCCCGAGCGGAAGCGAGGACCATAGACCGCCAGTACGTCTGGCTAGGAGAACCCGACGGGCCGACTTGGGAGGGACCTTCCGTCTAGATGCGGAGAGCTTTCCCAGTTAGGGCAATCCTCCTCGGACGGCCATGCCTCCGTCGACCGCGCTCTATCGGGGGCCCGCGAGGCGGAGTCCCTGGACGTGGTCGCCCACAACGCCCGAAGGGCCTCGCTCCGCTCGGGTTGTGTTTCCCAGGCGCCTCCCGGCCCCGAGGGGCGCCCCTCGGACTCCCCCATCAACAGAACTCTTACCGGGGCGTGTAGTTCACGGCTGGACCGAGGCCACGTCGTTCACGACAAACGCGACGCGTATCGTCAAACACGGAGAGCCCCCGCCACGCCGCGCGGTCGGGGGCCTATAAAGGTTCCATCGATTCAGACGGGAAGACGCCAGCTCGGCCCGTCGGGGGCGCCGAGCCATACTCGCTGATCTTCTCGCGTGACGGTCAGGCCGAACGCCGATTGGTGCGGGGACCCGGCCGCCTGCCAGGTGAGTATGGACTGCTCGACGGCATCCCACAGACGTAGCGGGCCGTGCTGACGTACGACCCATCCACCATCCGGCGCAGGAGCGGTCTCTGCCTGTGACCCGGTGGCCACGTCGAGCAGGACGATTTCGTCCCCCGCGCCGAGAAGCACGGCGGACGGCGCTCCGAGCTGAGCGACGAATCGCCCAACAGGATGGTGCAATCGGCGAGGGTCGATCCGACTTTCGGTCTCCACGCCACGCCCTAAGTAGAGCGCGGACGGGCGTGGTGGCGGCATGTGCGGACGGGCGGGCATGAACGCGACGCTCTCCCGCGCGAAATACCCGGAGGCGTTTCCGGCGTGGTCGAGCGTCAGGTTCGCGAGCACCGAACCTTCGAGCCAGCCCCACAGGGGCGTGGTGATGCTGCCGCCGTCGCGAACCTGCCACATCCACGGCATGGGGATGTGGCGAACCGCGCAGGTCGAGATGAGGCGGCCGTACTCGGCATTCTTCTCGAAGCCAACAAGACCGTCTCCCTGAACCAGGGTCGGAGCGTAGTCCGCACTGGCCAAGGCCGCCTTCGCCTTGGCCGCCACAGCGACGTCGAATTCGACAGAGGTTACGGCCTCGTCTCCCAAGCGCGCGCACATCAGCGCCGTGGAGTAACCCGTACCGGTACCGACCTCCAGAACCGTCTCACCGTCACCGATGCCGGCCACTTCCAGCATCGTCACGACCAGGCTTGGCATGGTCGACGACGACGTCGGTGAACCCTTCACCCCTTCAGTGGCGTCGATCGCTGCGATCCCACCGACCTGGGTCACCCACGTCTCGTCCTGGTAGACGAGCTCCAGCCACGCCTGGGCAGACATCGACCGCCTCCAGACAGGGTTCCACACGGTTCCTTCAGGGGTGTCGGTGTCCCTGTAGACCGCCTCGCCCAGAAACGTCTCACGAGGTACCGCTTCCACAGCAGCGCGCCACCGCGACGCCTTCAGGTCTTCCTCACCGAAGATCCGGTCGGCCATGGTCTTCCGCCGGATTGGCGAGTGCTGAGTCATCCCTTTCCTTTCGCCAGGAGATCGGCCAGCGCATCGGCCACGGCATCTTCCTGCTTTTCGATCCAGGCCCACTGGCCATTCGGATTGCACTCCAAGAAGATCCACTCCCCGCTCAACGTGAGGGCGAAGTCGAAGGCTCCGAACAACAGCCTGAAGCGTGTCATGTAACTGTGGATGGCCCGTTCCACCTCAACCGGACAGGGAACCAGGGAGTAGTCGAGCGCAGAGTAATCGGATCGCCAGTCCAGGAGTCCGCCGCTGTCGATCCGCACGGCGAAGATTCGCTGATCGACAACGGTGACGCGTACGTCGGCCACCTTGGGCACCCGGGCTTGGAAGGTGTGCGCGGTGTCGGCCACGGCTTCGTTGAGATCGTCAGCCGAGACCGGGCCGACCCAGATCGTGCCGAGACGTCCGTCTTCGGAAGGCAGTGGTCCTTGTCGCAACGGCTTGTACACCACGGACTCAAAGGCCTGCACGAATACGTGGGCCTGCTGAAGATCGTTGGTGATCAGCGTTTCCGGGATCCGGAACCCGCAGTCCACCGCGGCATTGAGCTGAACGGGCTTGTGGTCGGCCGCCCGAATGTCCCACGGATGATACACCCACAAACTATCCAGGGCGGCCAGCACGCCGGTGAAGCCCATGCCTGCCTCGTTCACCGTGAACCTCGAAATGTGCTCATCCAGACCAGCGGGGACCTGGTACGGGGTGGGACGGCGCCACCACACCGCCCGCACCCGCCCCAAGTCAAGCTCCCGGCTCGTCGTACGAATCACACCCGACATCTCGCGGCCGAATCTCGCCGACATCGTGGCAACGCCACCCAGGAAATCAGCCGGATCCAGGCGCACCACAGGGACTGCACGATCATAGAGCCGCCGAATGACCAGGTCAGCCGTAATGTCGTCAACAGCCGTGATCACCAGTACGGGAGCGTCGATCATGGTCAGTCTTGATCGTACGCGGTGGTACTGTCCGAATCGGGATTCTGTGGTTCTTTCCCGTCTCTTGTGCTCGTCGTCGTAGCCTTGTTGGTCTCCACGTTCGTACCGTGCTTACCGGCCTTGATCGGCTGGCCCTCAGGGTCGTAGTAGCGGCCGGTCTGGGTCTCGGGGTCCAGTTGGACGCGCGGCACTTCCACACCTGCGGAGGGATCAAAAGGGGTGACGCGCGAAGCACCCCAAGGCCGTCGCTGCGTTGTAACGGTCATTTCATTGCTCCCGCCGTGTGTCCGACTGCCATGCCTCCGAAGGTAGAAGCGCGCGTTTCTGGCGCTCAACGAGTGTGTACGGTTTTCTACGTCACTTACTCCAGCGCCGCGATGGCAGCTCTGATAAGGCCCTCGGCGGTAGCTCCATAGACGGCGCTCCCTGCCAACCTGTTGAAGGACCTTTCGTAGAGGGCGACCTCCCACGGTTGGGTAATCGTGAGGATTGCCGAGGTTAGCTCGACAGATACTGTTGTGTCGCCGTATATGTGAAATGTCTCGATTGCCCGATGGATGCGCCGTGCGTCCACCGGGATGACGCCGAGCGATACATTGGGCTGCCGCATGCCAACGAGTAAGTAACGAAGTTGCTCAAGGGTCGTATCGTCGTCGAAAAGCCTGTTACGCAGCACTGTCTCTTCAATAATCAGCGCACAGCTCCGCATACCGTCCTCCAGAAAGCGGCGGCGGGCCACGCGGACCTGCACCGCCTCCTCAACATCGGTGGCCGCGTTCTCGTGAAAGTCGTTGAAGCGCAGCATGACCGCCCGCATGTACGCAGGCACCTGCAAGGGCCAAGGGACCAGGTTGGAGCTGTAGAAGCGGTACCTGGGCTCGGAGAAGAGCTTCAGCGCCAGGTTTTGCATGTGCTTCTGGCTGCGGTTGACCCTACGCCATTCCAGGTACGCGCTAGCCGCGTTCCGGCTGGCCGCGATCAGGTTCGGGATCTCCTCCGGGACTCCGCAGACAGTACACCAGACTCGGATGTCCTCATCGCTGGGCGGGGTCCGACCATTGATGAGCCGGGAGCACTTGGACTCCTCCCAGTCGGCCTCACGGGCCAACGCTCGTGAGGTCAGGCCGGAGTCACGAAGGATCTCGCGCAGCCTGTCGGCGATGGCCCGGCGCGCTTGCTGGACGCTGCTGGACTGTGATGGCACGTGCGGGAATCGCGTTCAGGCGGGCTGGTACTCCAAGTGATCGAGTGCCCGTTCCCAGACGGCCTCGAAGGCGGTAGAGCACAGCTTGGCCTCGACTGGTTCCTCCGACAGGTCATAGCCGGCCGGGTCTCCCTCTCCGTTCTGGAAGATCCAGCACACCAATCCGTCGTCGAACTGCCAGAAGTCGCAGCCTGGCACGGCGATGTCCCTTGCCTTTGGGCGAGGGAGCCATCGAACCTGCTCTCCTCCGGCCAGGTTGGAGTAGACGGTTGCCGCATGCTCGTAGCGAATGTAGTGGGTGACCGGCTCGGAAATGACTCGAGCGCGACGGAAGGTGACCCCGCGCGAAGTCGTGGCTTTTACCAGCGATACCCAGGGAGCCACAAAGGGCGCATCTATCCGGGCGGCCTCTTCCAATGAGGCTCCTTCGCGCCACGCCCGGTATCCGGGGCCTCCAGAGCCGTAGGTGTCACGCAACTCAAGGTGCGTTACCGAGTGCTGCGTCTTCGCGAACAGCTCAGTCAAAGTCTGGATCATGGCCACCGCACGCCTCCCAAAGCGCCTTCTTCAGCTCCTTCGGTACCCTAAACGCGCGCTCGTGGGGCTCGATGTGGCTCACCTCCATGATCTTGGCGAGCACTTCAGGGTCCTCTTCCGGCCAGCCAACGATTACGAGGCTCCCGTCAGCGTCGTCCCCGTGTACCGATGGGCAACTCTCCGTCTGGCTGCCGCCTTTTCCGTAGAACCGTAGCGCCATGGTCGTCTCCTAGACCGCGAGGATGTACGGACTTGCAGGCCGATTCGGAGCCTGGCCCGTGAAAGATGGTTCGTCAAGCCCTGGTGTCCTATACACGAACTCCCAAGATGCTTATATGTGTACCAAAAGCTCATATGGCGCATCATGGGATGAACACCTCTTTTCCCCGCAACAAAAAAGCCCTCGCCACGGCCCCCCGCGCCGAAGCTGTCCATAGTCGAGTGTGCCCATCAGCGAATTCCCCCACGTCAACATGGGTGTGGCCGGGGAGTCCGAGGGGCGCTCCCCTCGGGGTCCGAAGGCCCCTGGAAATACAGCCCGAGCGGGAGCGAGGACCATTTCACGGATCAGCCCGCCCCTCATCGCGGGCGAGCGCGAGATGCTGCGCTCCTTCCTCGACTTCCATCGCGCGACGCTTGCGATGAAGTGCGACGACCTCTCCGACGAGGACCTGCGCCGCCGGTCCATGCCGCCGTCCACCCTGTCCCTGCTCGGGCTGGTACGCCACATGGCCGAGGTCGAGCGCACCTGGTTCCGCCGCGTGATCAACGGCGAGGAGCTTCCGCTCGTCTGGTCCGACGAGGGCGACTACCAGGCGGCCTACGACGCCAGCGGGTCCTCGCCTCGTGGCGGGGGTCATGCGTCCCGCCAGGATGGGCTGGAGGTGCCGGTCAGCCGGCGGGCCATCACGTCGCTCATCGCCCAGTACACCCGCGATTCGGAGTTGGCGGGGCGGTGTTCGTGGTCGCGGAGCAGGCGGCGGTGCCAGGCGAGGATGCCGTAGGTCTGCTCGGCCATCCACCGCCTGGGATACGGGACGAACCCCCTGTCGGCGGGGTTACGCTCGACGACCTGCACGTCGATGCCGAGCCTGGCGCTATGGTCGACGCATTCTGTAGCCGTCATGTCATCAGAACCGTGCCTCCACGGCTTCCGATGCCGGTTTCTCGCCGTGATCCGTGCGCCTTCGGCCTTGTTAGCGTTGCCGGTATGACACGGGAAGGCGTTGACGAACTCGACCGGGCGGTGATTCACGCCCTGCAGATCGACGGGCGCGCCCCGTTCCGGCGCATCGGCGAGGTGCTCGGGGTCTCCGACCAGACCGTTGCGCGGCGTTTCAGCAGGTTGTCCAGCGCTCTTGGCCTGCGCGTGCTCGCGCTCACCGATCCGGCGGTGCTGCACGAGCGGCAGTGGGTTCTGCGCGTCCGGGCTGCCCCCGAAGCCGCCGCGGAGATCGCCGAAGCTCTGGCCAGGCGTTCCGACACCAGCTGGATCAGTCTGTGTTCGGGCGGGACGGAGATCGTCGCGTCAGCCTGCGGTGACAGTGTCGAGTCGCTGCTCTTCGAGGCGCTGCCGCGTACCCGTCACATCCTCGATGTGCGGGCGCACGAGGTACTGCACGTCTTCTATGGCGGTGCCGGTCAGCCGTTCACCAAGCAGGGGCCTCTCACGGAGAGCCAGGCAACCCGGCTCGCGCGGCATGTTCCTCCTGCGGTCGGAGCGCCGCCGAAGATGGATGGGACCAGCCGCCGCATGCTCGAGGTGCTGCGAGCTGACGGACGGGCGTCGATCGACGAGCTGACGGCCGCCACGACCGCATCGGCAAGCACTGTCTGCCGTCGGCTGCACCAGCTGCGGGCCGGCGGCGTCCTGCACTTCGATGTCGATGTCGACCTCGCCGCCTTCGACGTGCCGGTGCGTACCATGCTGTGGCTCACCATCGGGATCGGCGAACTCCTCGCCGCGGGTGCCGCGCTCGCCGCCAGCCCCGAGGTGGCGTTCGCAGCGGGGGTCACCGGGGCCAGCGACCTGTTCGCGAGCGTCTCGACGCGGGACACGTCTGCGCTGTGGCGGTTCCTGACGTCAGTCGTGGGCCGGCTGCCCGGCGTGCGGGACGTCGAGACGGTGACGGCCTTGCGCCCGGTCAAGGGCGCCGTCGCCTTCTTCCCCCGTCCGTCGACGCGCGCGTCGCGGCATGCGCCGCCCCGAGCCGGGGCATCGCGTGGACCCGCCGCACGGTGACCCGGTGCTTCAACCGGCCGAGTCGGACAGCGGATGGCTCGCGACGAACTCGCTGACGATGCGAGCCATCAGCACGGGATCCTCCAGCGGCATGGCGTGGGTGAGGTCGTCGACGACCAGCGTCTCGGCGTGCGGGAGATGGGCTGCGATGGAGGTGGCCCGCGCCCGGTGGGGCGTGCCGAGCCGGTCGCCCCCGCCTCCGACGACGAGCAGCGTCGGCGCCCGCACGGCGCTCATCTGCGGCGCGCCGAACTTCCAGCCGGCGAACGCGGCCGACTCCCGGGTGAAGAAGTAACGGCTGCCGGCGACGGCCTCGGCGAGCCCCTGCTCTCCGAGCCGGTCCACGAACAGGCGGCGCACGCCCGGCCCGCACACCCCCGTGAGAAAGGTGTAGAATGCCGCTTCCCATTCACCGGCCCTGGCCGCGGCGATCGCGGTCGGCATCGCCGGACTCGCGGGCTCGTCGTCCGCCCGGGGCAGCGCGGGCTCCAGGAGGACCAGCGAGGCAACCAGGTCCGAGCGGGAGTAGGCCAGGTGCAGTGCGATGTCGGCCCCGGCGGAGTGCCCCACCAAGTGGGCGCGCGGCACCCCCAGCTTCGCCAGAACCGCGGCGCAGTGGGCGGCCTGCGCGGGCACACCGGCCCCGCTCGTGCGGTCCTCGCTGCGGCTGTAGCCCGCACGGTGGATGACGACGCGTCGGAACTCCGTCAGCTCGCGCGCCATGGGCGTGAGCCAGTCAGCGCACAGCGAACCGTGCAAGAAGACCACGGGTTCGCCGTCGCCGGCGTCGTCGTAGACGATGGAGGCATCGGGCAGTTCGAGTCTCATCGCGCGGCCCGCCTCAACCCCCGGGCCGGGTCGCGCAGCCCGTCGATGAAGCCGCTCACCTCTGTGAAGAACCTCACCGGCTGCTCCAGTTCGATGAGCTCGCCCGCCTCCTCAAAGACGGTCAGCGTGGCGCCCGCGATGCCGCGCACGAGCTCCTCCGACAGCGGAAGCGGCGTGCAGAAGTTGTGCTCGCCGCACAGCACCAGTGTCGGCTGGGTGATCTCACCGAGCCGTGCGAACGCATCGTGTGCCGCGATCATGTCGATCCGCGCCAGGCCGATCCTCCGGTCATCGGGGTGGGCCGGGAGCGCGGCTGCGCGGTCGATCCACTCCACGACGGCCTCGGGGTGCTCACGGGTGTACCGCGGCCCGAACAAGAACAGCGAGTAGCCGGACAGCAGATCGCGCCTGTCCCACTCAGCGGCGAGCCTACGCCGCACCTCGAACTCACGCCTGGTGAAGGCGTCAAAGCGCGCGAACGTGGAGCTCAACGTCAGCGAGCGCACAAGCCGCGGACGTTCCAGCGCCATGTACTGCGCGATGGCGCCGCCCGTCGACGCACCAACGACATGGACCGGGCCGACGCCGAGTTCCTCGACGAGCGAGGCCATGTCGGCCGCGAGCTGCCGAGTGGTGTAGCCGTTGAGGGCCCGCGTCGTGCGCCCCGTGCCCCGCTGATCCGGCAGGATCACGTGGTACTTCTCGGCGAAGCGGGCGATCTGCGTCCCCCAGCTCGCTCCCACCCCGCCCAGCCCGGAGAGAAGCAGAACCGGCGGGGCCTCCGGGTCCCCGTGGGTCTCGTAGTAGAGAGAAATATCTTGCGCGTTCAGGGTGCTCATGCCGCTGTCCTTTGCGTCTAGCGTGCTGTTCCTTCGGCACGAGCCAAGCACTCGTCCACCGGTATGCCATCCTTGGACCGTCAGTTTGAGCCATACACGACAGTTGTTTGCCATCAATTGACGGGAATCGACACACCCTCCCCGCGCCAAGGCCGCCATCGACCAGGCCGGATACGAGCCCACGCTCGTCCAAGGAGATGGGCTGTACGGGCACGAGGCCAACGCCCCCTACGACCGGCTCATCGCGACCTGCTCGGTGAGGACCATCCCGCTGATGTGGCTGGAGCAGATGCGTGTCGGCGGGACGCTCACAGCACCGATGCTGGGGTGGACGGGTGGTGTCGCGTGTGCCCATCTGCGGGTCGCCGAGGACGGTTCGGCGAGTGGACGGTTCGTCAACGACGACGTGTACTTCATGATCGCCCGCCCGCACACGCCGCCACGCCGAGGGGACATGCCCATGGGCATCGGCGGGGTGAGCGCCAGCAGGATCGACCCGGCGCTGCTCAAGGACGAAACGGCCCTGTTCGTCGCCCAACTCGCCGTCCCGAATGCCCAGCACGGCTGGGATACAGCCGGAGCGTAGCGAGGACCATTTCGCGGACGGCCGCCACACGCGCGGACGCCCCGTTCCCACAAGGTGAGGAGCGGGGCGTCTCGGCGGTGTGTCAGAGGGGGATGTTTCCGTGGGCGCCGCGGGCGGGGGTTGCCTGGGCGAGTACCTTGGCGATGGCGGTGCGGGTCTCCTCGGGCTTGATGACCTCGTCCACCACGCCGAGCTGGATCGCCCGGTCGAGCCCCCCGGCGACCTTCTCGTGCTCCTCGGCGAGGCGCGCCTCCAGGGCGGAGCGCTCCTCCTCGGGCGCGGCGGCGATCTCGCGGCGCTTGAGCACCCGGACGGCGGCCAGGGACCCCATGACGGCGATCTCGGCGGTCGGCCAGGCGAAGACCCTGGTGGCGCCGAGCGCGCGGGAGTTCATCGCGATGTACGCGCCGCCGTACGACTTGCGGGTCACCAGCGTCACGCGCGGCACCGACGCCTCGGCGAAGGCGTGCAGCAGCTTGGCGCCGCGGCGGACCACGCCGTCGTGTTCCTGCCCGACGCCGGGAAGGTAGCCGGGGACGTCCACCAGGACGACCAGCGGCACCCCGAAGGAGTCGCACGTGCGGACGAACCGGGCGGCCTTCTCGGCGGACGTCGAGTCGAGGCAGCCGGCGAGCCGCATGGGGTTGTTGGCGATGATGCCGACCGTGCGGCCGCCGAGACGGCCGAGCGTGGTGACGATGTTGGGCGCCCACTTGGGGTGCAGCTCGACCCCGGGCTCGTCCAGCAGGCCGTTGACCAGCGGGTGCACGGAGTACGCCCGGCGGACCTCCTCGGGCAGCAGTCCGGAGAAGTCGATGTCCTCGACCGACTCGAGACGGAGGCGCCCCTGGTGGCCGAGCAGCACGGACAGCCGGCGGGCCTGTGCGACCGCCTCGGTGTCGGTCTTGGTGACGATGTGGACGACGCCGCTGCGCTTGCTGTGCGGCTCGGGGCCGCCGAGCCCCGCCATGTCGATCTTCTCGCCGGTGACGCTGCGGACGACGTCGGGGCCGGTGACGAAGATGCGGCCCTGGTCGGAGAGGATCACGAGGTCGGTCAGCGCCGGCCCGTACGCGGCGCCGCCGGCGGCCGGGCCGAGGACCACCGAGATCTGCGGCACGACGCCCGAGGCCCGGGTCATCGCCGCGAAGACCCGCCCGACGGCGTGCAGGGACTCGACGCCCTCGGCGAGGCGGGCGCCTCCGGAGTGCCAGAGGCCGACGATCGGCACGCGCTCGCGGACCGCGACGTCGTAGGCGTGCACGATGTGCTCGCAGCCCTCGTTGCCCATCGCGCCGCCCTGGAAGCGGGCGTCGCTGGCGAAGCCCACCACCGGCACACCCTCGATGCGTCCCATGGCGGCGAGGGCGCCGCTGCGGTCTTCGGGGGTGATCAGGTGGATCGAGCCCTCGTCGAACAGGGCCGACAGACGTATCAGCGGATCTCGGGGGTCTGGGGCGGCCTCCTCGGAGGTTTCGCTCACAACCCCGTTGTCGAGCACAGTCACTGTCGCTCCAAATCAGACGCTTGCGAAGGCGACGGCGACGTTGTGGCCGCCGAAGCCGAACGAGTTGTTGATCGCGGCGATCTGGCCGTCTGGGAGCTTGCGCGGCTCACCGCGGACGATGTCCACCTCGACGCCGTCGTCGAGGTTGTCCAGGTTCACCGTGGGTGGGACGATCCGGTCGTACAGGGCCTTGATCGTGAAGACGGACTCGATGCCGCCGGCGCCGCCGAGAAGGTGGCCGGTCATCGACTTCGTGGCCGTGACGATCGGGTGGTCGCCGATGATCTCCTGGATCGCCACCGTCTCCACGACGTCCCCCGCGGGTGTCGAGGTGGCGTGCGCGTTGACGTGCCGGATGTCCTGGCCCGTCAGCCCGGAGTCCTCCAGGACCCGCCGGGCCGCGCTTCTGATGCCCGCGCCGGTCGGCTCCGGCTGGGCGATGTGGTGGGCGTCGGCGGAGTAGCCGACGCCGGCGGCCCGCGCGTAGATGCGGGCGCCGCGGGCCAGGGCGTGCTCCTCGGACTCCAGGACGATGATGCCCGCGCCCTCCCCGAGCACGAACCCGTCGCGGTCCCGGTCCCAGGGGCGGGAGGCCCGCTGCGGGTCGTCGTTGCGCGTGGACATCGCCCGCATCGCCGCGAACGAGGCGACGTTCAGCGGGTGGATGGCGGCCTCGGTGCCGCCGGCCACCACGACGTCCGCCCGCCCGGACCTGATCATCTCCATGGCGTAGCCGATGGACTCGGCGCCGGTGGCACAGGCGCTGACGGTGGCGTGGACGCCGGCCGTCGCGCCGATCTCGATGCCGATCCAGCCGGCCGAGCCGTTCGGCATCAGCATGGGGACGGTGAAGGGCGACAGCCGCTGCCAGCCCTTCTCCTTGAACAGGTCGTAGGCGTCCAGGATGGTGGTGATGCCGCCGATGCCGCTACCGACGACCACGCCGAGGCGGTCGGGCGCGACCTTCGGCGTGCCGGCGTCCTGCCACGCCTGGCGCGCGGCGATCAGGGCGAACTGCTCGGCGCGGTCGAGGCGCCGGGATTCGGGCCTCGGTAGTACCTCGGTGGGCTCGACGGCGACCCTGGCGGCGAACTTCACCGGAACGGAGTCCACCCACTCCTCGGTGAGGGGGCGGACACCCGACTTCCCGGCGAGGAGCGCCGACCAGGTCGAGTCGACGTCTCCACCGAGGGGCGTTGTCACGCCGAGCCCGGTGACAACGACGCGTACCCGGTCTGTGCTCACGATGCGCTCCCTGTGATTGTCGCGAAGCATGGCCCACGCGAGGCGTGGGGGGTGGTCAGACGTCCAGCGGCTGGACGCCTGAGCCGGTCAGTTCTGGATGAAGTTGACGACATCCTTGACGTTCTTCAGGTGCTTGAGCTGGTCGTCGGGGATCTCGACGCCGAACTCGTCCTGGGCGGCGACGGCGATCTCGACCATGGACAGCGAGTCGATGTCGAGGTCGTCGACGAAGCTCTTCTCCAGGGTGACCTCCGACTCCGGGATGCCGGTGATCTCGTTGATGATCTTGCCGAGGCCCGCGAGGATCTCCTGCTCGGTGGCTGCCATGTCGCGATTTCTCCTTGAATTTTCGGGATTTCATTGGGTGTGTACGGTGAGCCGTGCGGGCCTCCGTACAGGTTCAGGGGATCTCGACCACTTGGCCGGCGTAGGTCAGGCCGGCGCCGAAGCCGAGCAGCAGGGCGAGGTCGCCGGAGCGGAGCTCGCCGCGCTCGGTCATGCGGCTCAGTGCGAGCGGGATGGACGCCGCGGAGGTGTTGCCGGCCAGCACGATGTCCTTGGCGATCAGGGCCTGGTCGGCGCCGAGCTTGCGGGCGATGGCCTCGATGATGCGCAGGTTGGCCTGGTGGGGGACGAAGGCGGCCAGTTCGGAGGGGGCGACGCCCGCGCGGTCCAGGGCCTCCTTGGCGACCGGGTGCAGCGCGGTGGTCGCCCAGCGGAAGACCGTCTGGCCCTCCTGAGACAGGAAGGACTCGCGGTTCCTGATGGCGATCACGTCGGACTTGTCGCCCGCGCTGCCCCAGACCACCGGGCCGATGCCCGGCGTCTCCGACGGGCCGACCACGGCGGCGCCCGCGCCGTCGGCGAAGATCACGCAGGTGGCCCGGTCGGTCCAGTCGACCCACTGCGACAGCTTCTCGGTGCCGATGACCAGCACGTGCGTCGCCGACCCGGCGCGGACGGCGTCGGCCGCGGCCGACAGGGCGTAGCAGAAACCGGCGCAGGCGGCGTTCACGTCGAACGCGCCGGGGGCCTGGATGCCGAGCCGGTGCGCGACGCGCGCGGCGGCGTTCGGGATCTGCGCCTCCAGCGTGCAGGTGGCGACGACGACCAGGTCGATGTCGCCGGCCGACAGCCCGCTGGCCGCCAGCGCCTTCCCGCCCGCCTGGATGGCGATGTCGATCTCGGACTCCTCCGGACCGGCGATGCGGCGCTCCTTGATGCCCACACGGCTCTGGATCCAGGCGTCGCTGGTATCGATCGTCTTGGCGAGATCGTCGTTGGTGACGACCCCGGGCGGCTGGTAGCCGCCGAACGCCAGCACCTTGGCGCCCGGGGCGCCCCGCATGATCCTCACTGAGCGGTCTCCTTGCTGATCAGAGCGCGGGCGGCCTCAAGGTCGTCCGGGGTCTTGAGGGCAACGGTCTCGATGCCGCGAAGCGCCCGCTTGGCAAGGCCGGTGAGGGTGCCGCCCGGGAGCAGCTCGATCATGGCCGTCACGCCGAGGTCCTGCATGGTGGCCATGCAGCGGTCCCAGCGGACCGGGCGGCCGACCTGGTCCACGAGCCTGCCGACGAACTCGGCGCCGCTCGTCACGGCCGCGCCGTCGGAGTTGGACAGCAGGGTCACGCGCGGGTCGCCCGGGGTGATCGCGGCGGCCTCGGCGCGGAGGTGCTCGACGGCCGGAGCCATGTGGTGGGTGTGGAAGGCGCCGGCGACCGACAGGGGCCGGGCGCGCGCCGGAGGGTCGGCGGCCAGGGCGTCGAGCTGCTCGATCGTGCCCGCGGCGACGATCTGGCCCGCGCCGTTGATGTTGGCGGGCGTCAGGCCGTGGCGCTCGATCGCGGCGAGGACCTCGGCCTCGTCGCCGCCGAGCAGGGCCGTCATGCCCGTGCGGGTGACCGACGCGGCCTTGGCCATGGCCTGGCCACGCTCGCGGACGAGGGCCAGGGCCTGTTCCGGGGTGAGGACCCCGGCGAGGACGGCGGCGGTGAACTCGCCCACGCTGTGCCCCGCGACGACGCCTGCCCGGTCCGGTGGGCTCGGGACGTCGGGGCCCAGCAGGGCTTCCGCGGCGGCGAGGCCGGCGGCTACCAAGAGTGGCTGGGCGACGGAGGTGTCGCGGATCTCGTCGGCGTCAGCCGTGGTGCCGTAGGAGACCAGATCGAGCTGCGCGACCTCGGACCACGCCGA
Source organism: Sphaerisporangium sp. NPDC051017 (assembly GCF_040683095.1). Classification (NCBI taxonomy): domain Bacteria; kingdom Bacillati; phylum Actinomycetota; class Actinomycetes; order Streptosporangiales; family Streptosporangiaceae; genus Sphaerisporangium; species Sphaerisporangium sp. NPDC051017. The sequence continues at coordinate 87,637 of NZ_JBFBCI010000006.1, read as the reverse complement.
CAGACGATCTTTCACACCGGGGATCTCGAGCCACGCCGAGAGGAATCCGGGAGACTGGGCACCTTGGCCGGGAGCGACGATGACGAGCACAAAATCCACCATGCCCTGTAGGAGTTCACCACACTGCTAATGATCCGTACGAACTTTGTCGGGGGGCCTTTGTAGGAAACCTCCACCCGAGGTTTCCGGCCGGTTACACAACCTGGTCAAGTCACAACGGTTCGCGACAACCGGCCGAGGATCAACCCGACCTGGAGGGTGAAGGCGGACCGTCCTTCGGTCGGCTGGTAGCCCGTCAGTTCCGTGATCTTTTTCAAACGGTAACGCACTGTGTTCGGGTGGACGAACAACAGACGGGCCGTGGCTTCCAAAGATGTCCCCTGCTCCAGGTAGGTCGCCAGTGTGTCGAGCAGAGGGGTGCCCTCCAGGGGCTCGTACACGTTCTCGATCAGCTGGGCCCGCGCGTCCTCGTCGCCGTCGATCGCCCGCTCGGCCAGCAGGTCCTCGGCGAGCACCGGGCGCGGCGCGTCGGGCCAGCCGGCCGCCGCGCGCAGGCCCGCCGTGGCCGCGCGGGCCGAGCGCGCCGCCGTGTGCAGGTCGGGGACCTCCGGGCCGATCACGATGGGGCCCGCCCCGAACCGGGGGACGACGTGCCGCGCGGCGTCCTTGACGCTGTCGGCGCCGCCGACGATGACGATCAGCCGGTCGCCCTGCACGCCCGCCAGCAGGTCCTGCCCGAGGCGCCGCCCCTTGTCGCGCATGCCGTCGATGACGGACTGCGGGTCGGCGTCGGGCGCGTACCCGGCGAGCACGACGACCGGCGAGGACGTCCAGCCGAGCGCGGCCGCCCAGGAGTGCAGCCCGTCGTCCACCTCGCCGCGGACCAGCGCGTCCACGATGAGGGCCTCCAGCCGGGCGTCCCACGCGCCGCGCACCTCGGCCTCGCGCGCGTAGACCTGCGCCGCGGCGAACGCGACGTCGCGGGTGTAGCGCAGCATCGCGTTGCGCAGCAGCTCCTCGCCGCCGGGCGCGGCGAGGTCGGTGACCTCGGCCTCCACGACCTCCACCACGACGCGCACGAGGTCGACGGTCTGCTGGAGCGACACCGAGCGTTTCAGCTCGCGGGGCGCGGTGCCGAAGATCTCGATGCTGGGGGTGGTCCTGCCCTCGTCGGCGTGCTGGAACCACTCGACGAAGGCGGCGATGCCCGCCTGGGCCACGAGCCCGACCCAGGAGCGGTCCTCGGCCGACAGGGCGCGGTACCAGGGCAGACGATCGTCCATCCGGGCCATGGCCGCCGTGCCGAGACTGCCCATCGCGCGTTCGAGCCGTCGTGCGGTGTCCTCGCGTACCCGGTCGTTCACATCCCTAGAGTGCCAGGTGAGCGCGAGTGCGGTAGCCCCATGCGGGTGCGTCTGTGCGCTATATCACCGCGACCGCCGTGATGAGCCCGATGGCGAAGTGCGTCACCGCGAGCAGGATCGCCCCGGGCTGCAGCGACGGCTCGCGCACCAGTTCGCGCACCGAGATGCCGACGACCCGGTCGAAGAAGATCATGCCGAGCGTCTGGACGGCGATCCCGACGAGGCCGAACACCAGGGTCGCGAGCAGCCCTTCTTGAAGTGCGCCGCCCGAGGACCAGATCGACGCCGCGACGATGAGCCCGAGGGCCCCGAGCCCGGACGCGGCGAGCAGCGCGGCGTTCGGGTTGCGGTCATCCTTGATCACCTTGCTGAGCCGGCCCGGGGTCACCATGTCGATGACGTAGAAGCCCGTGATGAGCAGCAGGACGCCGAGGACGGCGTAGGCGAGGATGGCGAGGGCCCCGTGCCCGAGCGCCTCCGCGAGGGGGCCGGCGAGCGCGATGGTCATAGGTCTCTCCTGTACGAGGTCGGGGGGCGCCGGCCGTGGGGGGCCGGGGGAGGGGGTCGAGCCGGAAGGTCAGAGGGCGATGCGGTGGGGGACGAACGAGGAGGAGTCATCGGTGATCAGGCCGGAGGTCTCCCGGATGCCGAGCCCGGCCGCCTCGTCCCCGACGACCCACGCGCCGAGCACCGGCCGCCAGCCGTCGAAGTCGGGCAGCGCCTGGAACTCCTGGTAGACGTAGCCCTCGGCGCCGTACTCGCCGTCCGTCTTCTCGACGCCTTCGGGCGTGACGACGCGCATGCTCGCCCCCTCCCGGCCGAGGAGCGGCTTCTCGATGTGGGACGTGAGGCCGCGCGGCCCGTCGAGGTAGGCGGGCAGCAGGTTCGGGTGGCCCGGGTACATCTCCCACAGCACGGCGAGCAGCGCCTTGTTGGACAGCAGCATCTTCCATAGCGGCTCGATCCAGGTCATCGAGACCTGACCGCGCACCGCCTGCGGCCCGAACGGGTCGGCGACCGCCCACTCCCACGGGTACAGCTTGCACAGCGTCCGGATGACCCGCCCTTCCATGTCGACGAAGCGCAGGCCGGCGGCGTCCCAGCCGATGTCCTCCATGGCGACGGCCACCGTCGTCAGGCCCGCCTGTTCGGCGGTCTCCTGCAGGTAGCCGAGCGTCATCACCTCTTCGCCGGTCTCGTCCATGTTGGTCCAGGCGAAGTGCGCGGGGCCGCTCTGCAGCGGCAGCCCCTTCCACCGCTCGATCAGGCGCTCGTGGACGGAGTTCCACTGGTCGTCGCCCGGGTGGGTGTCCTTGAGCCAGAACCACTGGATGAGCGCGGTCTCGACGAGGCTCGTCGGGGTGTCGGCGTTGTACTCGAGCAGCTTGGCCGGCCCGGTGCCGTCGTAGCGCAGGTCGAAGCGTCCGTACACGTGCGGGTCGCGGCGCCGCCACGAGGCCTCCACCTCGGGCGCGGCCCATCCGGGGATCGCGAAGTCGTGGTAGCGCCCGCGCGTGATGACGTGCTCGACCGCCTCCAGGCACATGCCGTGCAGCTCCTCGACCTGGCTCTCCAGGTCGAGCACCTCGTCCATGGTGAAGCTGTAGTGCACGCCTTCGTCCCAGTACGGGCGGGTGAGGTGCTCGGGGTGCGCGGTGCGATGGTAGGCGAGCCCCTGCGACTCGATGATCTCTTCCCAGCCGTCCCGCCGCGCGGACGTCTCGCGCCGCACCTCAGCTCCCTCCGTGGTCGCGGCCGCCCAGGCCGCCGCGCGTGATGGACCGCCCGCTTCTCGTGACGATCTCGGTGTCCTTGGGCATGACGGTCGTCCCCCGCGAGACCCGACCGCTGCGACGGCGGCCTCCGTAGTACCAGAAGTAGGCGGAGCGCCCGTGCCCGCCGCCTCCGGCCCTGGGCGGGCAGTGGGACGCGCTGACGACCTTGTAGGAGCCGTCGTCCTCACTGGCGCGGCTCACGCAGTCGGCGGTCACCGCGTCCGGCTCCTCCTCGTGGTCGTCGTCTGTGTCCGGCTGCGTGCCGTTCCCGCCGGAGCTGTGGCCGTTCACGCCGTAGTACGCGTCGGACGGGCCGGGGGAGGGGGCGCAGGAGGTCATCACCAGGCTGGAGAGGATCGTCAGAGTCCCCACGGTCACCACATGCGACGATAATCGCCGTGCGGGATTGGTCATGATTCGGATCGCCTTCCCGATGAGGTCGTGATCGCCGCTCAGCCCCCGCCGAACATGCGGCCGCCGAAGCCGCCGCGCTGGATGACGTTCCCGGCGCGGGTGCTGATGTGGGCGTTGGACGGCCGTATGGTCGTGCCGCCGCGAACCCGGCCGGCCAGCCGGGTTCCGCCGTAGTACCAGCCGTAGGCGCCGTGGGATCCGTGGTACCCGCCGGAGCCCGAGCCGCCGCCGTCGTCATCGCAGTAGCGATCGTTGACGCTCAGATAGGAGCCGTCCGGCTGCCTGCTGTGGAGGTCCACGCAGTCCGCGGCCACGCGCGGGGCGTAGGCGTCCTGGGCCGCGCAGAAACCGACGAACAGCGTGGACAGTACGCCCATCGTGCCGAGGGCGATGGCGCTGCTCGACAGCTTCTTCTTGGCCTCGCCCGCCGGCTCCCCCGCCGAGGGTCCCGCTGGTGCCAAGTAGTGCGAAGGTCGCGGGGGGCCTGGCTCGGGGTTCGCCATCGATGTCCATCTCTCGAAAAGTCAGATCAGCGTACCGTTTGGACCGTTCAACGGGCTTGCCGTAAATGAGGTTCCTATCCGGAGAAATTCGTATAAGCAGAACATAAGTTCCGGCGCTCGCGCGAGATGGGCGGCGAGGACGGCCGCGCGGCCGGGGTAGATTCGCCCTGTGGAACCGGTCGAAGCCCTGAAACGCATCGCCTTCCTGCTGGAGCGGGCCGGAGAGCCCACCTACCGCGTGCGCGCCTTCCGCGGCGCGGCCTCCACCATCGCCGACCTGCCCCACGGCGAGCTCGAACGGCTGGCCCGCTCGGGCGGCCTCTCCGAGCTCAAGGGCATCGGCAAGGTCACATCCCTGGTCGTCACCGAGGCGCTGGACGGCAGGACCCCCACCTACCTGCGTCGCCTCGAGGACACCGCGGGCCTCGACCTGGACGAGGCCACCGCCGCCCTGCGCGCCGCGCTCAAGGGTGATCTGCACAGCCACTCCGACTGGTCCGACGGCGGGTCGCCGATCAGGGAGATGGCCCTGGCCGCCCGCGACCTCGGCCACGAGTACCTCGCCATGACCGACCACTCGCCGCGCCTCACCGTCGCGGGCGGCCTGTCGCCCGACCGGCTGCGCGAGCAGCTCGACGTCATCGCCGCGCTGAACGACGAGCTCGCGCCGTTCCGCGTCCTCACCGGCATCGAGGTGGACATCCTGCCCGACGGCTCGCTCGACCAGGAGCCCGAGCTGCTGGAGCGGCTGGACGTGGTCGTCGCCAGCGTCCACTCCCAGCTCCGCATGAACCGCGACGACATGACCCGCCGCATGGTCACGGCCATCGCCGACCCGCGCGTCGACGTCCTCGGCCACTGCACCGGGCGCATCGTGCGCGGCGGCGGCAGGCGCGGCGGCCTCAGACCCGAGTCCGACTTCGACCCCGAGATCGTCTTCGAGGCGTGCCGCCGGTTCGGCGTGGCCGTCGAGATCAACTCCCGCCCCGACCGGCTCGACCCGCCCAAGCGCCTGCTGCGGCCCGCGTACGAGATGGGGTGCCTGTTCTCCATCGACTCCGACGCGCACGCCCCCGGCCAGCTCGAATGGCAGCACTACGGGTGCGAGCGCGCCGTGCGGTGCGGCGTCGAGGCGGACCGCGTGGTCGACACCTGGCCCCTGTCCGATTTCCTGGCCTGGACCGCCGGGTAGACCGCGCTTCGCGGGCCGGATGGACGCCGGTTCGCGAGCCGGACGGGGCGTGCGTCCGATGGCCGGACGGGGCGCGGGTTCGCGAGCTGGACGGGGCGCGGATTCGCGGGCCGCTCGAATGTCGGTGGGCGGGCGTACGTTCGGGATGTGAACCGAACCGATCGGCTCTACGCGCTCGTCGAAGAGCTGCGCGCGATCTCCCCCCGGTCCCGGTCCGCACGCGAGCTGGGCGAGCGCCTCCGGGTGAGCTCCCGCACCATCGAGCGCGACGTCGCGGTCCTCCAGCGGGCGGGGGTGCCCATCCATGCCCAGCCGGGCAGGCGCGGCGGTTTCGCGCTCGGCAAGACCGCGTCGCCCCCTCCGCTCGACCTCACCGCCGACGAGGCGATCGCCGTCGCGGTGGCGCTCAGCCGGGCGAGCGACCGGCCGTTCGCCGCCGCCGCCCGCAGCGCGTTACGCAAGCTCGTCGCCGCCACGCCGTCCCCCGGCGACGAGCACACTTCAGACCCCCGCGGCCACGCTTCCGCCCCGCACAGCCACGCACCCTACCCCCCGGGCCACCCTCCGGACCCTCCCGGTCACGTTTCGGACCCCCGCGACGCCGAGGCGCGGCCGGGTGTCGCCCGTGTGATCGACGAGGCGCTCCGGCACCGCCGCGTGCTCCACATCACCTACGAGGACCGCTCCGGCGCGCTCACCGAACGCGACGTCGAGCCGGGCGTCTTCCTCGGCGGGCGCGGCGGGTTCTGGTACCTCGTCGCGTGGTGCCGCCTGCGGGAGGACGTGCGGGTGTTCCGCCTGGACCGCGTCCGCACGGCCGCGCTGACCGGCGAGCCGGCGACGGCCCGGCGGCAGCTCGACGAGTACGCCCCGGACATCCCCGACCTGATCGCCCGCGACCAGGCGCTCGGCTGAGCCCGCCGTCACGGGCCCTCGGGCCGGTTGTCCAGGCGCCGGCGCAGCTCGGCGATCTCGCGTTCCAGGTCGGCGACGTGCCGGTCGTCCCCGCCGTACCCGTCGGGGCGTCCGGCCGGGACCGGCGCCTGCGGCGCGTACGGCTGTCCGGGCCGCGGCCCCGGACCGGCCACCGGTCCCGCGCCCGGATGCGCCCCCGGCGGCAGGCCGTACGGACGGGCGGCCGGCTGCCACTGCGGCGCGGGTCCGTACCCCTGTGGCCCCGGGAACGCCGGCGCGGACGCCGACCGGCGCCGCCTGCGGCCCAGCGCGACGACCAGCACCATGACCACGCCGAGCCCAACGACCGCGCCGCCCCCGGCCAGCACCCACGGCAGCGTCGAGGACGGGGTCTCGTCCTTGCCGGACGAGATGGGGACAGGCGGCTTGTTCATGGCTTGTGACTGACTTGGCGGCCCATCCAGGACGCGTCCAGGGCCCTCGGAACGGCGACGGGCCCCGCGCACGCGTACGCGGGGCCCGTGACGACGTTCGGGGATCAGACCCCCATGGACTGCGTCTCGTTGCTCTCCGGCGTCGCCTGCGCGACGACCTCGGTGACGCCGTTCTTCAGGTGGTAGCGCGAGATGGCGTCGCGCGGGACCTCCTGCTTGACCTCGCCGCGCTTGGCCAGCTCGGCCAGGACCGTCAGGGTGATCGACGCGGCGTCCACGTGGAAGTGGCGGCGCAGCGCCGAGCGGGTGTCCGACAGGCCGAAGCCGTCGGTGCCCAGGGAGGCCCAGTCGCCGGGCACCCACCGGGCGATCTGGTCCGGGACGGCCCGCATGTAGTCGCTGACGCCCACGAACGGCCCCGGCACGTCCTTCAGCAGGCCGGTGACGTACGGCACGCGCTGCTCGGACTCGGGGTTGAGCAGGTTGTGCTCCTCGCAGTCCAGAGCCTCGCGGCGCAGCTCCGACCACGAGGGCGCCGACCACACCGTCGCCGCGACGCCCCACTCTTCGGCCAGCAGCCGCTGCGCCTCCAGGGCCCAGCGACCGGCCACGCCGGAGGCGAGGATGTTCGCGCGCGGCCCCTCGACGTCCGGGGCCTCGGCGAAGCGGTACAGGCCCTTGAGGACGCCCTGGACGTCCAGGCCCTCGGGCTCGGCCGGCTGCGGGTACGGCTCGTTGTAGACGGTGAGGTAGTAGAAGACGTCCTCGGGGTTCTCGCCGTACATGCGGCGCAGGCCGTCCTGCACGATGTGCGCGATCTCGAACGCCCACGCCGGGTCGTAGACGACCGCGGCGGGGTTGGTCGAGGCGATCAGCGGCGTGTGGCCGTCCTCGTGCTGGAGGCCCTCGCCGTTGAGCGTGGTGCGCCCGGCCGTCGCGCCCAGCAGGAAGCCGCGTCCCATCTGGTCGCCCATCGCCCACATCTGGTCGGCGGTGCGCTGGAACCCGAACATCGAGTAGAAGATGTAGATCGGGATCATGTGCTCGCCGTGCGTGGCGTAGGACGTGCTGACGGCGATCGTCGAGCCCATCGAGCCGGCCTCGCTGATGCCCTCGTGGAGGATCTGCCCCTCGGTCGACTCCTTGTACGACAGCAGCAGGTTGCGGTCGACGGCCTCGTACGTCTGGCCGTGCGGGGAGTAGATCTTGGCGGTCGGGAACATCGCGTCGAGGCCGAACGTGCGCGCCTCGTCGGGGATGATCGGGACGAACCTCGCGCCGATCTCCTTGTCCCGCATCAGGTCCTTCAGGAGGCGGACGAACGCCATCGTCGTGGCGACGTTCTGCTTGCCCGAGCCCTTCTTCAGGTCCGCGTAGACATTGTCGCCGGGGAGCTTGAGCGCCTTGGCGCGCGTGACGCGTCTCGGCAGGTAACCGCCGAGCGCCGCGCGGCGCTCCCGCATGTAGGCGATCTCCTCGTCGTTCTCGCCCGGGTGGAAGTACGGGGGCAGGTCGCCCTCGAGGTCCTTGTCGGGGATCGGGAGGTAGAGCCGGTCGCGGAACTCCTTGAGCTCGGCCTTGGTCATCTTCTTCATCTGGTGCGTCGCGTTGCGCGCCTCGAAGTCCTTGCCGAGGGTCCATCCCTTGATGGTCTGGGCGAGGATGACCGTGGGCTGGCCGACGTGCTCGCGGGCCGCCTTGAACGCCGCGTACACCTTGCGGTAGTCGTGGCCGCCGCGCGAGAGCTTGCGGATGTCGTCGTCGGACAGGTGCTCGGCCATCTTGCGCAGGCGGGGGTCGTCCCCGAAGAAGTTCTCGCGGATGTACTCGCCCGACTCGACGGAGTAGGTCTGGAACTGCCCGTCGGGGGTGGTGTTCATCTTGTTGACGAGCACGCCGTCGACGTCGGCGGCCAGCAGCGGGTCCCAGTCGCGGCCCCAGACGACCTTGATGACGTTCCATCCGGCCCCCCGGAAGAACGACTCGAGCTCCTGGATGATCTTGCCGTTGCCGCGTACCGGGCCGTCGAGCCGCTGCAGGTTGCAGTTGATCACGAACGTGAGGTTGTCGAGCTCCTCACGGGCGGCCAGGCCGATCGCGCCGAGCGACTCGGGCTCGTCCATCTCGCCGTCGCCGAGGAAGCACCATACGTGGCTGCGGCTGGTGTCCTTCATCTTGCGGCTGAGCAGGTAGCGGTTGAACCGCGCCTGGTAGATCGCGTCGATCGCGCCGAGGCCCATGGAGACCGTGGGGAACTCCCAGAAGTCGGGCATCAGGCGCGGGTGCGGATAGGACGGCAGGCCCTTGAAGCCGTGGGACAGCTCCTGGCGGAACGCGTCGAGCTGCGCCTCGTTCAGGCGGCCCTCCAGGAACGCCCGGGCGTAGATGCCCGGGGCGGCGTGGCCCTGGATGAAGACCTGGTCGCCGGACTCTCCGTGGTCCTTGCCGCGGAAGAAGTGGTTGAAGCCCACCTCGTACAGCGACGCGGCCGAGGCGTAGGTCGCGATGTGACCGCCGACGTTGGTGCGGGCGTTGGCCCGGGTGACCATGACGGCGGCGTTCCACCGGATATAGGCGCGGATGCGTCGTTCGACGTACTCGTCGCCCGGGAACCAGGGCTCGCGCTCCGGCGGGATCGTGTTGATGTAGTCGGTGCTCCGCAGTCCGGGCACCCCCACCTGGTGCTCGCGCGCTCGCTCGAGCAGGCGCAGCATCAGATAGCGGGCTCGGCTACGACCCTCCGTCTTCACGACGGTGTCAAGCGACTCGAGCCACTCCTGAGTCTCGCTGGGGTCGACATCAGGCAACTGGCTGGGTAGGCCGTCGCTGATGATCGAGAAACGCTGGCGTCCGGAAGCCACTGGGTCTCGCCTTCCGATTATGGACTGGTAAGCCTCTTCTACGTTGTCTAGGTCGTCTTCCATCCTGGCTGCTTGCTCCGGAAAGTGCATCTCTACCGTCCGGTAACCAAGATGTCCCTGCTGGCAGGGACACAACCATGGCCTAGACCACCGATGGTAGGACGATCCTCCCCGCTGGCGGCAAATCATGCAAAACCGGAGAGATACTCCGTTCTTAGCAGGGGGTTCATCAGGGTGCCCGCACCCCTCTGCCTCCCCCGCAAGAGGGACATCCAACCCCGCCCTCGCGCGATGCGCGGACGGCTCCACCCCGGAAGCCTTGAAATCACGGCTCCCGCGGGGCCCGTCCACCCACGACGCTAGGAAAGATCGATGCTGCGCCGACTCACGGCTTCGTCATGCCTGGTCGCGGTGCTCGCCGGATGCGCGTCCACGTCGCCCGGCACCGCGACGCCCTCACCGTCCCCCACCGGGGCCGCGCGGACGCTGGCCCTGTTCAAGGACGTCGCCAGGTGCCTCAGGACCCACGGGATGCCCGGCTTCCCCGACCCGACCGTCGACCCGAGTACAGGGGAGGTCGGGGTGCCCGACGGGGCCGCCAAGCCCGGCCGGGCGGCGTTGGACGCCTGCAGGACGTACATCGACCGCCTGCCCGACAAGGGGCAGGGCGGCAAACCGGTCACCGCGGCCGAGATGGCCAAGCTCCGCGAGTTCTCCCGTTGCATGCGCGAGCACGGCCTGCGCGACTGGCCCGACCCGAACCCCGAAGGGGCCTTCTCGCTGCCCAAGCGGCTCGACGACCTCGGCAAAAGGGGTCTCAGGACCCAGTTCGAGGCATGCAGGCAGTACCTCCCCGGCAAGGGCGTCAAAGCCTCCTCGGACGGCGCGCGTGGGTAGGGCGGTCACGACCACGCTCGCCGGCGTCGTCGTGCTCGCCGCCGCCGGAGGGGGCTGGGCGCTACTGCGCGAGGCCCCTCGGCCCGCCACCACCGTCCCCCCGGTCGCCACCGGCACCGCCCCGGTCACCCGCACCGACGTGGCCGAGCGCCGGCAGGTCAACGGCACCGTCACCTACGACGGCTCCTACACCGTCAACGGCGCGGGAGGCGTCGTCACCCGGCTGCCCGCCATCGGCGCGACGATCACCCGCGGACACGCGCTCTACGAGGTGAACGGCCGCAAGGTCCCGCTGATGTACGGCGCCAGGCCGGCCTGGCGGGAGTTCACCCTCGGCATGACCGACGGCGCCGACGTCCTGCAGCTCGAACGCAACCTGCGGGCGCTCGGCTACACCGGCTTTACCGTGGACCGCGACTTCGACCTTTCCACCTATTACGCGATACGGCGCTGGCAGCACGACGTCCACCTGCCCGTCACCGGCGCCGTGCCGCTCGGGCAGGTCGTCTTCCTGCCGAGGCCGCTGCGCGTGACCGGCCAGGACGTGAAGGCGGGGGACACCGCGGGCGGCCGCGTCCTGCACGGGACCAGCGCGGAGCCCATCGTGTCCGTCCAGCTCGACCCCACGATGGCCCCGACCGTGCGGCGCGGCGACAAGGTGATCGTCACGCTGCCCGACGGCAGGACGCGCGAGGGCTCGGTCACCCGGGTGGGCACGGTCGCGGTGCAGGTGGCGGGCGCGCAGGACCCCGGGCAGACGCAATCGGCGGTCCCGGTCACCGTCCGCCTGCGCGGCAAGCCCGTCAAGGCGCTCGACCAGGCGCTGGTCCAGGTCGAGATCACCGTAGAGCGGCACCGCGACGTCCTCACCGTGCCGATCGTCGCGCTGCTCGCCCAGCCGGGCGGCAGGACCGCGGTCGTCACGGTGCAGGGAGGCCGCCGCCAGAAGGTCCTGGTCGAGACCGGCCTGTTCGACGAGGCGGCCGGGGTGGTCGAGGTGACCGGCGTGGACGAGGGCGCGCAGGTCGAGGTGCCCGTCGAATGACGCGCACGCCCCCCGCCACATCCACCGTCCCGGCCGGGCCCTCGCCCCGGGACGGCGACGCCGGCGGCCCCGTGCTGGAACTGAGCGGCGTCCGCAAGGTCTACCCCGGCGAGCCGCCGGTCGAATCGGTCCGCGACGTCTCGCTGACCGTCCGGGCCGGGGAGATGGTCGCGCTGCTCGGGCCGTCCGGCTCAGGCAAATCGACCCTCCTGCACCTGATGGCCGCGCTCGACCGTCCGACCTCCGGCTCGGTCCGGCTGGCCGGCCACGCCGTCGAGCGGTACAGGGACCGGCGCCTGGCCGGGCTGCGCGCCCACCACGTCGGCGTGGTCTTCCAGCGGTTCTTCCTGCTGGACAGCCTGACGGCGACCGAGAACGTCGCCACGGGGCTGCTCTACCGGGGCGTGCCCGCCACCGAGCGCCGCCGCCTGGCCGTCGCCGCGCTGGAGAGGGTCGGGCTCGCGCACCGGGCCCGGCACCGCTCGTCCAAGTTGTCCGGCGGCGAGCGCCAGCGGGTCGCCATCGCCCGGGCCCTGGTCGGCAGGCCGTCCATCGTCTTCGCCGACGAACCCACCGGCAATCTCGACTCCGCCACCGGGGCGGAGATCGTCGGCCTGCTCCACGAGCTCAACCAGGAGGGCACCACCTTGGTGATCGTCACCCACGATCCCGGCGTCGCCGCCGCCTGCCCGCGCAGGATCGAGATCCGCGACGGCCGCGTCGTCGCCGACACCGGCACGGCCCTCCGGTGAGCGCGGCGAATCTCAGCCGGCTGCGGGCCGCGGACCTGATCGGGGTCGGCACCCTCGGCCTGCGGGCCCGGCGGCCGCGCGCCCTGCTGTCGGCCCTCGGCATCGCCATCGGGATCGCCGCCATCGTCGCCGTCCTCGGCGTCACCCGCTCCAGCCAGTCGGCGCTGCTCGCCCAGATCGACCGGCTCGGCACCAACCTGCTCACGGTCGCCAACGGCAGGGATCTCGGCGGCGCCGAGGCCGAGCTGCCCGCCGACGCCGCGCGGATGATCCGCCGCGTCGAGGGCGTCACCGGCGTCGCGCCCACCACGCAGATGCTCGGCCAGAACGTCTACCGGCACGATCACGTGCCGGTGGGCCAGACCGGGGGCCTGGCCGTGCGGGCGTGTGACGTCTCACTGCTCACCACCCTGGACGGCCACGTCCGCCAGGGCCGCTTCCTGGACGCCACGACCGCGGCGTACCCGGTCGTCGTGCTCGGCTACGAGGCCGCGCGGACGCTCGGCATCAGCCGGGTCGACGCCGGGACCCGGGTCTGGATCCAGGAGCACTGGTTCACCGTCACCGGCATCCTCGACCCCTTCACCTTGGCCCCCGAGATCGACCGGTCGGCCCTCGTCGGCTTCCCGGTCGCCACGCGCCTGCTCGGGTACAACGGCCACCCCACCCGGGTGTACGTGCGGGCGCGGCAGGATCGGGTGGAGGAGGTCGCGGGACTCCTCGGCCCCACCACCAACCCCGCCCGGCCCGAGACGGTGGACGTGAACCGCCCGTCGGACGCCCTGACCACGCGGATGGCGGTGGCGGAGTCGGGGTCCGCCCTGTTCCTCGGCCTCGGCGCCATCGCGCTGCTGGTCGGCGGGATCGGCATCGGCAACATCATGGTCATCTCGGTGCTGGAGCGGCGCGGCGAGATCGGCCTGCGCCGGGCTCTCGGCGCCGCCCGCCTGCACGTAGCGGGCCAGTTCCTCACCGAATCGCTCGTGCTGGCCGCGCTCGGCGGCGCCGGGGGAGTGGGCATCGGCTGCGCGGTCACGCTCGCGCTGGCGCGCGCCCGCGGCTGGGCGGTGCTGATCCCGGCCGAGGGGCTGTGGGGCGGGTTCGCGGTCGCCCTGCTGGTCGGCGGGCTGGCGGGGCTGTATCCGGCCCTGCGCGCCGCCCGCCTGCCCCCGACCGACGCCCTGCGCACCGTCTGACCGGCTCACCGTCTGACCTTGCGCACCGTCTGCCCGCGCTTATCCATGCTCATCCCCGTGAGAGCCGTTCATCTCTGCGAGCCGTCGGCCTCCAGCGCCTCGTCCAGCGGCACGAGGCCCTGCTGGAGGCCGACGATCGCGGCCTGCGTGCGGTCGGCGACGCCCAGCTTGGCCAGGATGCTCGACACGTGCGTCTTCACCGTCTCCTTCCCCAGCGACAGCGACCGCGCGATCTCGGAGTTGGAACGCCCCTTGGCCAGCGCGGTCAGCACCTCCCGCTCGCGCGGCGTCAGCGCGTCCAGGCGGCCGCGGGGCTCGCCGCGCCGCACCTGGCGCAGCAGCAGCGCCGCGATCCCCGGCTCCAGGACGCTCCCGCCCCGCGCGGCCGCGCGTACGGCCTCCACCACGCGGTCCACGGCCGTGGTCTTGGGCAGATAGGACAGCGCGCCGAGGCGCACGGCGGCCACCACGCGCTCGTCCTCCTGGAAAGAGGTCAGCACGATGACCGCCGGCCGGTCGGGGCCGAGCCGCCGCAGCACCTCGAGGCCGTCCATGCCGGGCATCACCATGTCCAGCAGCATCACCGAGGGGCGCAGTGCCCGGACGGCGGCGAGCGCGCGGTCGCCGTCCGGGCACTCCCCGACGACCTCGATGCCCTCCTCCTGGTCGAGGACGAACCGCAGCCCCTGCCGCACGACCTCGTGGTCGTCCACGATGAGGACCCTGATCACGAGGCCTCCACGGGGTCCCGGCGACGCGTGTGCTCGGTCGCGTCCTCCGGCGTCCGCGGCTCGCCGGGGGTGCCGCCCGGAGCCGCGGGGAGGACCGCGGTCACCACCGTGCCCCCGCCCGGCTCGCTGACCAGCGAGAACCGGCCTCCTAGCTCTTCCACCCGCTCGCGCATCAGCCGCAGGCCCATCCCGTGGCTCGGCGGAGGGTGGGACGGGTCGAAGCCCCGGCCGTCGTCCGCCACCCGGATGCCCACCTCACGCCCCTCGTGCCACAGCCGTACCTCGACGCCCTCCGGGTCCCCGTGCTTGACGGCGTTGCCGAGCGCCTCCTGCGTCAGGCGCAGCACCGCGTGCTCGGCCGGTGGCGTCAGCGGCACCTCGGCCAGGAACGTGCGCACGCTGATCCCGAGCCGGGTCTCGTACGCCCGGGACAGCTCCTCCAGCGCCGGGACCAGGCCGGAGTCCTCCAGCGCCACCGGGCGCAACTCCAGCAGCAGCGCCTGCATCTCGCGCATCGCGCGCGCGGCCGTCCGCTCCATGGCCTCGGTCTCGCGGCGCAGTTCCCCGGGCGCGGCCCTGCGCATCCCGGCGGCGAGCAGGCTCAGCGAGAACAGGTCCTGCGAGATGGAGTCGTGTAGTTCGCGGGCGATCCGCGACCGCTCGGCCTGGCGCGCGTCGGCCCGCGCCGAGAGCCGCTCGGCCTCCACGGCTGCGCCGAGCCGCTCGGTCATCTTGTTGAACCCGTCCTCCAGGCGGCTGACCTCGTCCTGTCCCGAGACCTTCACCCTGGGCGCGAAGTCCCCCGTGGCGACGGCCGTGGTGACCTCGGCCAGCCGGGTGATGCGGCGGATCAGCGGACCCGTGCTGAGCATCCCGAACATGACGCCGACGGGCACCACGAGCGCCAGCACCAGCGCGCCAGGCAGCAGCAGGGGAATGACGACGTTCCCGTACGAGGTGGTCGTCTTCGTATCCACGGGCGCCTGCACGTATACGTATCCGATTGTTTGCAGCTTCTTGCCGAGCCCCTTGCCGGCGGGATCGGCGCTCGCGGGGGTCCTGGAGGGCTTCAGCGGGTCGGCCGCCGGGGTCTGCGAGCTGCCCCACGACTTCTCCTGCGACGAGGGAAAGGCGGCGGGGGCGAGGATCGGGCTGATCCACCAGACGGCGACGCCCAGCGGGGTCTGACCCTTTCCCCCTGCCCCCTCGGTCGTGGACGGCGGCTTGCTCACCAGGAGGCGGCTCGGGAGGAACGCCTCAGGGGCCGTGCTGCTGAGGGTCCATCCCTGGGTGTCCACCAGCGCCTCGACCGCGCCGGGCGACCCCTTCTTCGGGGTCCCGAACCGAAGGCCTTCGGCGGGCCCGTTCAGGGCGGTCAGGCCGATCGACCCCTTCATCGCCATGATCAGCAGCGTCCGCTGGTCGATGTCCGGCGTGCGCGCGTACACCTTGCTCGCGGTGGCGCTCAGCACCTTGGCGTCGTTGCCCGCCTGGTTCTGGAGCCGCGAGAGGAGGTCCGAGCCGTTGGCCGAGGAGATCACGTAGCCGACGAGGATGGCTTCCACGAGGAGCACGGCGGCCGTGGTGACCAGTACGTAAGAGGCGGCCGTCCGCGTCCGGAGCCCGAAGCGCCACATCCCCGCAGAGTAACGTTTCGGTCTTTATTTCCCCTCCCTCTGACGGGGGAGGGCCTCTCCCTCTTTTCGCGGGCCGACCTGGGTACCAGTCTGGAAGAGACCCTGAAGAAGGAGGGATCGACGTGTACGCGACCGTAGGCGACCGGCTCCTCGTCCACGGGACCACGGTGGGTGACAGGGACAGGCCGGGCTTGATCATCGAGGTACGGGGCCCCGACGGTTGCCCGCCATATGTCGTCCGGTTCGACGACGGGCACACCGGATTGGTTTTTCCGGGTCCGGATGCGATTGTCGTCCCAGTTCAGCGGGGATCATAAGATCCGTTAGGTGAAATCTCAGACGTTCGAGGTGAGCACGGGGACCAGGGAACGGGTGTACGACATCACCCGGCACTGCGAGGAGTTCGCGCGGTCGTGCGGGGGAGACGGGTTACTCCACGTGTTCGTCCCCCACGCGACGGCGGGGGTGGCGCTGCTGGAACTCGGGTCCGGCAGCGACGAGGATCTCCTCAATCTGTTGGACGATCTGCTGCCGGCCGACGACCGTTGGCGTCACGCCCACGGCTCGCGGGGTCATGGCAGGTCACACGTGATGCCGGCACTCGTCCCGCCGTACGCGACGGTTCCGGTACTGGACGGGCGGCTGGCGCTGGGGACGTGGCAATCCGTCGCCATCGTCGACCTCAACGTCGACAACCCGGAACGACGTGTTCGTTTGTCGTTTTTGTCGGACTAGCAGATAACGGTGCGGGTCACCGGTCGTGGCGACCGTTGACGACGATGGGTCACAGCGTGTGGACTGTGCCGAAGCGGCCTCTCAGGGGCCGGTTGAGCCGCCAGAGGGCGGGGCCATTCAAGCAGGAGGGATACACGTGAGCGCGACCGCGGGTCAGGCGCAGGGCGAGCGCGGCCTGGCCGAGCGACTCGGTCTGAAGCCGGGTCAGGTGGTGCAGGAGATCGGCTGGGACGAGGACTCGGACGATGAGCTCCGCCTGTCGATCGAAGATCTGACCGGCAACGAACTGGTCGATGAAGATTCCGAGGACGTCGTCGACGTCGTGCTGCTGTGGTGGCGCGATGGAGATGGTGATCTGTTCGACGCCTTGAGCGACGCCATGACCGGGCTGGCCGACGGCGGCCAGATCTGGTTGCTGACTCCCAAGGTGGGCCGGGAAGGTCACGTCGAACCCAGCGACATCGGGGAGGACGCCACCACTGCCGGCCTCGCCCAGACCAGCAGCGTGAGCGCGGCCCGAGACTGGTCGGGCACGCGGCTCGTCACTCCCAAGGGACGTCGCTAGGATTCTTCGCTTCCCCTGCCGTACGGCTCGCACTGGCCGTACGGCAGGATTGGTGTGTCTCGCAGTCATTCGTCCGTCTTCTGCGGGGAAAGGAATGGCATGGCTGCCGAGGTGGGTGACAAGGCTCCGGAGTTCGAGCTTCAAGATCAGCACGGCGTCCCCGTGAGGTTGGCCGACCTGCGGGGTCGCCGAGTCGTGCTCATGTTCTACCCGCTCGCCTTCAGCGGCGTCTGCCACGGCGAGCTCAGCGCCCTCCGTGACGAATTCGTCGGATCGGCACCCGAGGACGTCCAGGTGCTCACCGTGTCGGTCGACTCGGTGTTCGCGCACAGGGCGTGGGCCGACCAGGAGGGTTTCACGTTTCCGTTGCTCTCCGACTTCTGGCCGCACGGAGAGGTGGCCAGGGCGTACGGTGTCTTCGACGACGAGAGGGGCGTCGCGGTCCGCGGCACCTTCGTCATCGACGGCGAGGGCGTGGTCCGGTGGAAGGCCGTGAACCCGATCCCCTCGGCGCGCGACATCACCGAGTACCACCGGGTGCTCGCGACAATCCCCCAGTGATGTGCGCCAGGCGACGGCCTGGCGAAGACGAAGGCGGTGGCGACGATGCCCTGCTATCGATGCGGGGTCCGGCAGACGGACCCGGAGCGCGGCGTGAGCCCCTGGCGGCGCGGGGTGCGTCGCGAGGCCCAGGTGCTCATCTGCCCGGCCTGTCAGCGTGAACACGATCTCGATCTGGACCACTGCGGGTCCTGCGGCTCGACCCAGCTCATCTGCAGGCTGGGGGAGGTCGAGTGCCGGTCCTGCGGGTGGGTGCGGGTCGCGCGCTCGTCCGAGGCGGAAACCGGGTCGTCGCGGGTCCGCGCCGGCGCGCCTGGGCTCTCGGAGGAGGTCGAGGCCGCCCTCAGCCGCGTCCTCGGCCGGCACCCCAGCCGCTGATCACATCGGCTGTCCGTTTTTTCCGGTTCATCCGGTTTTGACTCATGCACTCATTTGAGCAAAACTGCGCGGGAATGTGCAGTAGTCATCCGGTCCGGTGACGCGCGGGGATATGGACCGCCCCTTGCGGCGCCGGACCCGGGTCGCAGGCCGGCGGGGGGCCGAGCGGTCCGCGACGCGGCCGTGAAGATCGCGACAGAGGGGACGAACTCCGTGCACGAACCCACCCCTGGGAGTCCCCCCACCAACCCCCCCATAGCGCCGACAGAGCCTCCACTTCCGACTTCGGTCTCGCACCCGGCTCCCTTCCCGAGTGCGGGCTTGGATCTGGTTCCGTCCCGAGGCGCGGGCTTGGATCCGGCTCCCTCCCGGAGTGGGAACTTGGATCCGGTTCCGGCTCGGAGTGCGGGCTCGGACCCGGCTCCCTCCCGGCGTGCGGGCTCGGATCCGGTTCCGGCCGGTGGTGCGGCGGCCACCTCGGCCGTACGCGGCTATGTCGTGGCCCTCGACGTCGGCGGCACCGCGATGAAGGGCGGTCTCGTCGGCGCGGAAGGGGAGATCCTCCTCACCGACCGCCGCCCGACGCCGCGCGACGAGGGCCCTCTGCGCGTCATCGAGGCCATCCGCGCCTTCGTCGCCGACCTCGCCCGCGCCGGCCAGGGCACCCCCTCCGGCGTCGGCGTCGCCGTCCCCGGCCTGGTCACCGAGGATCGGGCCGTCTACTCGGCCAACATCGGCTGGAAGGACGTCCCCGCCGCCGACTACTCCCCGCTGGACGTCCCCGTCCGCCTGGGGCACGACGTCCGCACCGGCGGCCTGGCCGAGAGCGTCCTCGGCGCCGGCCGTGGCGAGCGCGACTTCCTCTTTCTCCCCATCGGCACCGGAATCGCCGGTGCCGTCGTGATGAGCGGCACCCCGTACGGCGGCTCGTCCGGCTGTGGCGGCGAGATCGGGCACGTCCCCGTCTTCCCCGGCGGCGAACGCTGCGCCTGCGGCCAGGTCGGCTGCCTGGAAACCTACGCCTCCGCCGCCTCGGTGGCCCGCCGCTACGCCGAAAGGCTCAGCCGAGCCGCCTCCACGCGCCCCCCAGGCCTCCCTCGCCGCACCGGAGACCTGTACGCAGGTCCTCCCGCGCGAAGCGACCTGCCGCACGCCGGCACACACGAGGACTTCCACCACTCGCCCGCCCCCGGCCTCCGTTCGCCCGGGCCGGTGGAAGGTCACGCCCCCTTACCCGAGCCATCTCAGGACGTAACTTCCCTGGGCAGTTCCCCCTACGTCGGCGAGATCGCGTCCGCGCGCGTCCCCGCCACCGCCGAGGACGTCGTCCACCTCGCCATGCGCGGAGACCCGGCCGCCTCCGCGGTCTGGGACGACGCCCTTGAGGCCCTGTCGTACGCCCTGGCCACCTACACCCTCCTGCTCGACCCTTCCATGATCGTCCTCGGAGGCGGTCTCGCCGAGGCCGGCCCCGCGCTGTTCGACCCGCTGGCCGAACGCCTCCAGTCCCGCCTGACCTTCCGCGCCGCCCCACCCCTGCGCCGCGCCGCCCTCGGCATGAACGCCGGCATGCTCGGCGCGGCCCTCCTCGGCTGGCAGGCCGCCGGCGTCCCCGACCCCGGCACCACTTGGGCGCTGGATGTGCTGAGGTCCCCTTCAGTACCGTAAGGTGTACCCCGATCGACCATCAGGGGTCGGCGACGGGGGCGCTTAGCTCAGCGGTAGAGCACTCGCCTTACAAGCGAGGGGTCACTGGTTCGAACCCAGTAGCGCCCACCAGCCAAAACGCCCCCGCCAGCGATCATCTGGCCGGGGCTCGTGCCATTGGCGTGCCATTAGGTTCGCGATCACGGCCGTTGCGGACCGTGATCCTACGGGCTGATCACCCGCCGTTACCGGCTTCTTGGATCACGCTGTTCATCGCGTGGGCGATCTTCCGGTCGGCTTGTGCCGTGCTGTCTTGGTAGATCATCGCTCGCCGGGGCCCTGGCGTGTCGTTCCGGACTCGCTTTCCCCGGCTGAGGCAGCCGAAGTAGGCGATGGCCAAGCCCCGACCGATGCTCCTTCGGGGCACGCGAAGACAGTATCAGGGAACCCGCTCCTGGCCATGATGCCGGCCGGCCGGTTCGGCTTTCTCTAGGCCGGGCCGACGCACTGACGATGTTCGACAAGGCGACGTTCGACGGGACGACGCCGCAGCCGGTCGCGTCGCGGGGAGAGCCGGGGCTTGCGTGGTCGTTGGTGTGTTGCTGTCGGGTTACAGCCGTGAACGTCCCGTGTTGTGAGGAAATCTCGAATTAACACTTGTACTGTTCTAGGTCACACCCTACGCTGCGAATATCACAGACGGCCTGAGTGCTACCCCTGCGTCTCCCCGGGTCTGTGGCAATCCCCCGATCTGGAGGTGGCGGGCATGCGTCCCGATCTCAAACATCGACCTGCCTCGATGAAGTGGCTCGTGGGCGTCGTCGCCCTCGCGGCTCTAGTGGTTGCGGCGGCGTTCGACACCAAGGTCCTCTCGCCGCAGCAGGTGGCGGACCTCAACCCGCCCCCGTTCGTTGCCGAAAGCTACGCGGCCGACAAGTTTCCGAAGGTCACGGCCATGATTAAGCAGAAGGCCACCGACCTCGCCGTACTGGCTCCGGCCGTGGAGTCCGACCAGGGGGCCGCCGGCAGGCAGTACGGTCAGGACCTCGGCACAGGCAACTTCGCGTTCCCGGTCAAGGCGACCGGCACGGTCGAGGAGGTCGCCGACAACTTCGTCCTGCTGGCCGTCCGGGACGTGCCGAAGGACACCGTGGTGCGGGTCGCGGTCGGCGCATCCATCAGCGGGACACCGGTTCGGGACGCCACAGGAACGATCAAGTTTGGTGATTTCACAGATCAGACTGATTACCAGTCCGTGGCCAACCAGTTCAAGCTTCAGATACAGCAGGCCGTGCTGGCCAAGCTCGACACCTCCTCGCTGAAGGGCAAGCAGGTCACCGTGTACGGCGCTTGGTCAACCGGTGGCCCGGCGAAGTCGTTCCTCATCCAGCCTGTGGATATCGAGGTGACGCCGTGAGCGCCGTCGCCGCCCGGACCGTACCCGGGAACGCGCCGGTCGCCGGCGACGTCGTCCTACGGGCGGTCGATATCACCAAGACGTACGGCGTCACACAGGCGCTCAAGGGCGTCAACTTCGAAGTGCGTCGTGGGAAAGTAACGGTTCTATTTGGTGAGAACGGCGCCGGCAAGTCGACCCTGATGAAGATCCTCTCCGGGGTTGAGCGGCCGACGAGTGGCCACCTCGAACTCGACGGCGAGGTGATCGACCTCCAGTCGACGACCCAGGCGGTCGATCTGGGCATCTCGATCATCCACCAGGAGCTCAACCTCTGCTCGAACCTGAACGTACGCGACAGCATCTTCCTGGGGCGCGAGCTGCGCCGCCGGGGCGGCGGGGTCGACTATGCCCGGGAGGGCGAGATCGCCCGCGAGGTGATGGCGCGGCTGGAGGAGGAGATCGCGCCGACGACGCTGGTGTCCGACCTGCGCCTCGGCCAGCAGCAGGTGGTGGAGATCGCGCGGGCGCTCGCCACGAACGCCCGCATCCTGATCATGGACGAGCCCACGTCGGCGCTGAGCGCGGCCGAGGTCGTCGTCCTGTTCAAGGTGATTCGTGAGCTGAAGGCCCAGAACGTGGCCATCGTCTACATCTCCCACCACCTGGAAGAGGCGATCGAGATAGCCGACCACGCCGTCGTCTTCCGGGACGGGGCGCTGGTCGCCACGGCGGACGCGGCCGACATCGACCTGCCGTGGGTGGTGTCCAAGATGGTCGGACGCGCCGCCGAGTACGACTTCGCCGGCGAGCCCCGCGAGCACGGGGACGTCGCCCTCGCCATCGAGAACGTCCGGGTACCCGACGCCGACGCGGGCGGCCGGCTTGCCGTCAACGACGTCTCGCTGCAGGTCAGGGCCGGGGAGATCGTCTGCCTCTACGGGCTGATGGGCGCCGGCCGGACCGAACTGCTCGAGGCGCTGGCCGGGCGGCAGCCCATCGCGGCAGGGCGGGTGCTCCTCGGAGGGCAGGACCTGCGGCCGCTGTCCATCTCCGAACGCATCGCCTCCGGCATCGGGCTCGTGCCGGAGGACCGGCAGCGTGACGGCCTCGTCCAGCTCATGTCGGTCGGGTCGAACATGTCGCTGTCGAGCCTGCTGTCCATGGTCGAACGCTGGTTCGTCTCCCGGAAGAAGGAGAACGCCGACGTCCAGACCATGACCAGAGAGGTACGGGTGAAGACCGCCGGGCCCGAGGCTCCGATCACCTCTCTCAGCGGCGGCAACCAGCAGAAGGTCGTCATCGGGAAGATGCTGCTGACCCGGCCCAAGGTGCTCCTGCTCGACGAGCCCACCCGTGGCATCGATGTCGGCGCGAAGGGCGAGATCTTCACGCTGTTGTTCCGCGAAGCACGCAAAGGACTCGCGGTGCTGTACGCGACGTCCGAGATCAGCGAGGCGCTGACGGCCTCGCACCGGGTGGTGGTCATGTCGAAGGGCCGCATCGTGCGGGAGTTCGACCCCCGTACCGCCGGCCGTGAGGAAGTCCTGGCCGCCTCCGGCGAGCCCGGGCCTGAAGCCCTACACATCGGAGCAACGGAATGAGCGACACACAGGCCGCCGCCGGCCCGCGGATCCTGGGCCGCCGGATGAACGTCAACAAGCTGCTGGTCGAGGGGCGAGCCCTCATCGCCCTGGCGATCATCGTCGTTGGCTTCTCCGCGCTGTCGCCCCACTTCCTGGAGCTGGACAACCTCATCCTGATGACCCGGCACGTCGCCATGAACGCGATCCTGGCGATCGGCATGCTGCTGGTGATCCTCAACGGCGGGATCGACCTGTCGGTCGGCTCCACCGTCGGGGTGACCGGCGTGATCGCCGGATATCTGCTGCAGGGGGCCCATGTTCCCTTCACGGACCTGATCGCCTACCCGTCGGTGTGGGTGGTGATCCTGATCTCGGTGGCCGTGGGAGCCCTGGTCGGCTACCTCAACGGCTTGGTGATCACCCGGCTGAACGTCGCTCCGTTCATCGCCACCCTCGGCATGCTCTACGCCGCGCGCGGCATCGCCCTGCTGATCACCAACGGTGAGACCTTCACCAAGCTGCGCGGCGAGGAGAAGCTGGGCAACACCGGTTTTCTCTCCCTGCTCGCCGGCACCCCGCTCGGCATTCCGATGCCGGTGTGGCTGATGGTCGTCTTCGCCATCGTCTTCTCCCTGCTGCTCAACCGCACCGCGTTCGGCCGCTGGCTGTACGCCAGCGGCGGCAACGAGCGGGCGGCGGAACTGTCCGGCGTACGGGTGAAGCGGATCAAGGTCCTGATCTACGTCCTCGCCGGCTTCTGCGCCGCCACGGTCGGTCTGCTGCTGACCGCCGACCTGCCGGCGGCCACCCCGCGCGGCGGTGAACTGTACGAACTCAACGCCATCGCCGCGGTCGTCATCGGTGGCGCGGCCCTGTCCGGCGGCCGGGGCACGGTCCGCGGCACGATCATCGGAGCCTTCGTCATCGGTTTCCTGGTCGACGGCCTCGTCCTGGTCGGGGTCTCCGTGTTCTGGCAGCAGGTCATCAAGGGCGCGGTCATCGTGCTCGCCGTCGCGGTCGACCAGATCCAGCACAAGCTGCAAAAGCGCCGCGAGCTCAAGCGGGCCGCGGCCGCGAACCCGCCGTCGACACCCACGGCCGGATCCCCCGGCTCGGATCCGGCACTCATCGGTAGCCGGTGACGCCGTCCCAGCCGATCACACCCCCACCCCCATCACCCCTACATGAAAAGAAGGTGTCCGATGAAGCGCAGGCTTGCTCTGCTCGGCCTGCCGATGGCCCTCGTCCTCGGCTTGACCGCTTGTGGCGGCTCCAACTCCAGCTCCGACTCCGGTTCCGGCTCCGGCAGCGGTTCCGCCGCCGCCGGCGGCGGCACATTCGCCGTCATCACGGTTGACCCGTCCAACCCGTACTGGAAGGCCGAGGTCACCACCGCGGCCGACGAGGCCAAGAAGCTCGGGTACGAGACCACCGTGGACGCCCACAACAGCGATCCGGACAAGCAGAACCAGTTCATCGACGCGGCCATCTCCAAGAAGGTCAAGGCGATCATCCTCGACCCGGCGGGCGCCAAGGAGAGCGTCGGAGCGGTCCAGAAGGCCAACGACGCCGGCATCCCGGTGTTCCTGGTCAACGCCGAGATCAACCAGCAGGGCATCGCGAAGTCCCAGATCGTGTCCAACAACGCTCAGGGTGCCACCCTCGGCGCCCAGGAGTGGGCCAAGGCCATGGGCGGCAAGGGTCAGTACGTGGAGCTGCTCGGCAACCCCACCGACAACAACGCCAAGGTCCGCTCCGACGGGTACGCCGAGGTGCTGTCGCAGTTCCCGGACCTGAAGCTTGTGCAGCAGGAGACCGCGAACTGGGACCGGGCGGAGGGCAAGCAGAAGATGGAGGTCATGCTGCGCGCCCACCCGGACATCA
This sequence comes from Sphaerisporangium sp. NPDC051017, assembly GCF_040683095.1. Lineage (NCBI taxonomy): Bacteria > Bacillati > Actinomycetota > Actinomycetes > Streptosporangiales > Streptosporangiaceae > Sphaerisporangium > Sphaerisporangium sp. NPDC051017. Next base: position 63,169 of record NZ_JBFBCI010000006.1, on the reverse strand, counting down.
CCGGTGTGGTGGCCGGCAACGACGAGATGGCCCTCGGCGCGATCCAGGCGCTCAAGGACGCCGGCAAGCTGGCGCAGGTCAAGGTGCTCGGCTTCGACGGCAACCAGGACGCCGTCAACGCGGTCAAGGCGGGCGAGATGGTCGCCACCGTGCTCCAGCCCATCGTCCAGGGCACCACGCTGGCGGTCCAGCAGGCCGACAGCTTCCTCAAGACCGGCAAGACCGGCGCCGCCCAGGAGAAGCAGGCACTCGACTGCATCCTGATCACAAAGGACAACGCGGACAAGCTCAACAATTTCGTCCTGAGTAGCTGATCCGCGACTCCGGCGGACCGTTACGGCGACACGTCGAGGGGGTGGTCGGTCGTGGGCGGTGGCAGCCACCTCGCGCCCAGGGCAAGGACCAGGCCCGCAAACGCGGCGGGACAGCCTGGTTGCCCGCATCGGGAGGATGCTATCCAGCGGCACGGGCGAACAGCAGTGCGTGCCAGTCCATGACCGACCCCCGGCGATCACGAGGACATCAGATGACCAACGGCCAAGGGCCATTCCGGCAGCGGGAGCGCAAGACCGAGACGCGGCAGCGGCAGATCGCCGAACGCGTCGCCGCGCAGGGCTCCTGCTCGCCGCAGGAACTCGCCGCCGAGTTCCGGGTGAGCATCATGACGATCCACCGCGACCTCGAACAACTGGAGCGGCGCGGCATCGTGCGCCGGTTCCACGGCGGGGTGACCGCCCAGCCGTCCGGAGTCTTCGAGTCCCAGATGTCGTACCGGATGATGTCCCGCACCGAAGAGAAGCAGGCGATCGCGGCGGCGGCGCTGCGCTACGTCGACGCCGGCATGTCGGTGCTGCTCGACGACTCGACCACGGTCATGCACATGATCGAGGGACTGCGTGAGCGGGCACCTCTCCACGTGGCGACGACATTCCTGGAAGGACTTCGCCGGCTCAGTCAGCTCGCGGCCGAGGTGGACCTGACCGTCATCGGCCTCGGCGGCGTCTACGACATGCCGCACGACTCCTTCGTCGGGCTGCAGACCATCGAGCAGATCGCGGGCCTGCAGGCCGACGCCCTGTTCATGTCCACCTCCGCGATCTCGGCGACCGACGCCTTCCATCAGGAGGAGCGCATCGTCGCCCTCAAGCGGGCGATGGTGCAGGCCGCGACCCGGCGTTTCCTGCTGGTCGACCACAGCAAGCTGGGCCGGGTCGCCCTGCACAAGATCGTGCCGCTGGACGTGTTCGACCTCGTCATCACCGACGCGGGAGCGGACCCGAAGGTGCTGGACGCGTGGAAGGCGGCCGGCATCCGGTACGAGGTCGCCACATGACGTACCACAACACATCGACACGCGCGTAGGAAAGACTGGCGATGACGCACATCTACGACGACCCCTCGGACTTCAAGGAACAGGTCATCGAGGGCTTTGCCGCGGCGTACGGCCGCTACGTCGAGCGGGTGCCCGGAGCATCCGGCTTCATCCGGCGGGGCGGCCCCCGGGCGGGAAAGGTCAGCCTTGTCGTGGGCGGCGGCTCGGGTCATTACCCGTCGTACTCCGGCACGGTCGGCCCGGGCTTCGCCGACGGCTGCGTCCTGGGTGATGTCTTCACCTCCCCGTCCACGGAGCAGGTCGTCCGGATCGCCCGGGCGGCCGACGGGGGCGCAGGCGTGATCCTTTCCTACGGCAACTACGCCGGGGACAGGCTCAACTTCGGCGGCGCGCAGGAGCGGCTGCGCGCCGCCGGCATCGACTGCCGCAACGTGTACGTCACCGACGACATCGCCTCCGCCGGTCCGGACGAGGCCGACCGGCGGCGTGGCATCGCCGGCACCTTCCTCGTCTACAAGATCGGCGGTGCGGCCGCTGACAGCGGCTGCGACGTGGACACCGTCGAGCGGGTCATGCGCGCGGCCAACGCCGCCACCTTCTCTTTCGGGGTCGCGTTCGGCGGGTGCACCCTGCCCGGCCGGGCCGAGCCGCTGTTCTCGGTCGACAAGAACCAGATGGAGTTCGGCCTCGGCATCCACGGCGAGCCGGGGATCCGTACGGGGGAGTGGATGCCCGCCAGGGAACTGGCCCAGGCGCTGGTCGACGCCGTGCTCGCCGAGCGGCCCGCCGGCGCCGGCGGGCGGGCGGCGGTGATCCTCAACGGTCTGGGCAGCACCAAGTACGAGGAGCTGTTCGTACTCTACGGACACGTCCAGAGGCTGCTCACCGCCGCGGGGGTCGAGCCCGTGCTGCCCGAGGTCGGCGAGCTGGTGACGAGCCTCGACATGGCCGGCTGCTCGTTGTCGCTGACCTGGCTGGACGACGAGCTGGAACGGTACTGGCTCGCCCCGGCCGACACCGCCGCCTTCCGGCGCGGCGAGACCTCCACGCTGCCGACGTACGCCGGGCGGACCGACGTGGCGGAACAGGAGGTCACCGACGACCGCCCGGCGGAGGCCAGCCCGGTGTCCCGCGCGGCGGCCGGGGTCGCCCGGCGGGCCATCGCGGCCATGACCGCCGTCGTGGCCGAGAATGAGGAGAACCTCGGCAGGATCGACGCGGTCGCCGGCGACGGTGACCACGGCATCGGCATGGTCCGCGGCCTGCGGGCGGCCCAGGCGACGGCCGAGGCGGCCGACGGCGGGGTCGGCGACGTGCTGACCGTGGCCGGTGACGCGTTCGGCGACAAGGCCGGCGGCACCAGCGGTCTGCTGTGGGGAGTGGGCCTGGCCGCCGTCGGCGCCGTCCTCGGCAACACCGACGAGGTCACCCCGGCGCTGCTGCGGGACGCCGTGCACGCGGGCGCCGCGGCGATTCAGCGGGTCGGCAAGGCCGAGCGGGGCGACAAGACGATGCTCGACGCTCTGCTGCCGTTCGCCGAGGAACTGGACCGGCAGCTCGGCGCCGGATTGAACCTGTCCGACGCGTGGCGGGTGGCTGCCGCCGCCGCCGTCGAGGCCGGGGCCGCGACCGCGTCACTTCGGGCGCGGGTCGGCCGGGCCAGGCCGCTGGCCGAGCGCGGCGTCGGCACACCCGACGCGGGCGCCGTCTCGATGGGGCTGATCCTCACCGCCGTCGGGGAGGTGCTCGCGCAGGCCGACTGCGTGAGTGGTCCAGCCTTCGTTGTCTCTCATCAGCCAACAGCGGCGGCGCACAGCGGCGTGCCCGCCGATTCGACCCTCGCCGATTTGACTCTCGCCGAATTGCCCCCCGCCGATTTGAACCAAGGAGAAGCGCGATGACTGCGACAAGCGTCCAGCCGATTCCGGAGACCATGCAGGCCGTGGTCTGTCACGCCCCGGAGGACTACCGCCTGGAGGAGGTGCCTGTGCCCAAGCCCGGCAAGGGCGAGGCGCTCGTCCGCGTCGAGGCGGTAGGGATCTGCGCCAGCGACCTGAAGTGCTACCACGGCGCGGCGAAGTTCTGGGGCGACGAGAACCGTCCGGCATGGGCCGAGACCGAGGTGATCCCGGGGCACGAGTTCGTCGGTGAGATCGTGCAGCTCGACGAGGAGGCCTCCCGCCGCTGGGGCGTCGAGGTCGGCGACCGGGTCGTGTCCGAGCAGATCGTGCCGTGCTGGAAGTGCCGATACTGCCTCCGCGGCGAGTACTGGATGTGCGCCCCGCACCAGATGTACGGGTTCAAGCGCCGCCACCCCGGGGGGATGGCGTCGTACATGGTCTATCCGGCGGAGGCGCTCGTCTACAAGATCAGCAAGGACCTGCCCCCGGCCCACGCGGCGTTCACCGAGCCGCTGTCGTGCGCGCTGCACGCCGTCGAGCGGGCCAACATCCGGTTCGAGGACGTCGTGGTCGTCGCCGGCTGCGGCCCGATCGGCCTCGGCATGATCGCCGGTGCGGCCCAGAAGTTCCCGGCCGAGGTGATCGCCCTTGACATGTCGCAGGACAAGCTGGAGCTCGCCAAGCTGTGCGGCGCCACCCGGACCATCAACGTCGCCGAGCAGGACGCCGTCGCGATCGTCAAGGACCTCACCGACGGCTACGGCGCCGACGTCTACCTGGAGGGCACCGGGCACCCCTCCGCGGTGGCCCAGGGCCTGAACCTGCTGCGCAAGCTCGGCCGCTACGTCGAGTACAGCGTCTTCGGCTCCGACGTCACCGTCGACTGGAGCATCATCAGCGACGACAAGGAACTGGACGTGCTCGGCGCGCACCTCGGGCCGCACTGCTGGCCGGCCGCGATCCGGCTGCTGGAGTCCGGGAAGCTGCCGATGGACCAGATCTGCAGCCACCAGTTGCCGCTGAGCCGGTTCCAGGACGGGCTGGACCTGGTCGCCGACGGCACGAAGTCGATCAAGGTGTCCTTGATCCCCGGCTGACGCCGCCGGCCGCCGGCAGGCCCGGATTTCGGCAGGCCCGGTCTGACAGGTCTGGCCGTTGGCCGGCGGCTACTGGCGGGACCCGCGCCGGCCTCCTCCCCAATACGCCGGCGCGGTGCCCGCCAGCGGCCGCGGGCCTTCGGACCAGGACCCGAACGGGGCGATGCCGCCGCACCTCCGGCGGTGTCGCCGAAACACCCCACCAAGGAGAACGACGATGGGTGACAAACTGCGGATCGTGCTCGGCAGCGACGACGCCGGGCTCCGCTACAAGACACAACTGGCGAAGGATCTGCAGGCCGACGACCGGGTGAGCGAGGTGATCGACGTCGGCGTCGACGAGGACGAGGAGACCCACTACCCGCACGTCGCCGCGGCGGCGGCCCGGCTCATCGTCGAGGGCAAGGCCGACAGGGCCCTGCTGATCTGCGGCACCGGCATGGGCGTGGCGATCGCCGCGAACAAGATCCCGGGGATCCGGGCGGTGACCGCCCACGACAGCTATTCCGTTGAGCGGGCGGTGCTGAGCAACAACGCGCAGGTGCTCTGCATGGGCGAGCGGGTCGTCGGCCTGGAACTCGCCCGGCGCCTGGCCAGGGAGTGGCTCGGCTACCGCTTCGACCCCCGTTCCGCGTCGGCGGAGAAGGTCGCCGCCATCAGCGAGTACGAGGCGAGGACCAAGGCGTGACGGCACGGGGCGGCACCGCGGCGGGGGCGGTCGTCATCATCGACGCGGCACCGGCGCGACCCCGGGACGAGGTGGAAGCGTTTCCCGCCGGCCATCCGGCCGGCTGACCGACGAGAGAGGAGCCGGCGCCGGCCATGGTCTGGATCGGTACGAGCTGGAAGATGAACAAGACCATCGGGGAGAGCCGCGAATACGCGCGGCTGCTCGCCGAGGCGCTGGCCGAGACGCCGCTGCCGGACGAGGTGCAACCGTTCATCCTGCCGGCACACACGAGCCTCGCGGCCGTGCGCGATCAACTCGGCCGCGACCAGCTCGCCGGAGCGCCCGTGTTGCTCGGCGCGCAGAACGCACACTGGGCGCCGGAGGGGGCCGGTACCGGCGAGGTCTCCATGCGCATGGTCGCCGACGCGGGCGCCCAGCTCGTTGAGATGGGCCATTCCGAACGGCGGGAGCAGTTCGGGGAGACCGACGAGACGGTGGCGCGCAAAGCCCGGGCGGCGGTCGATCACGGCCTGCTGCCGCTGATCTGTGTCGGCGAGCCGGGGGCGGTGCGCACAGCCGGTGACGCGGAGCGGTTCGTCACCGCGCAGGTGCGGGCGGCCCTGTCCCGGCTCCAACCGGAGGAGATACGTCAGACGTTGATCGCGTACGAGCCGGTGTGGGCGATCGGGGCCGGCGGCACCCCGGCGACGCCGGAACAGGTCGCGCCGGTGATGAGCCGAATCGCCGAGGAGGCCCGCCGGCTGGGCGCCGGGGCCGGCTGCCGGGCCCTGCTGTACGGGGGCGGCGTCGACGCGGGCAACGCCGCCGCGCTGCTTCGCGAGACGCCGGCCGACGGCCTCTTCGTCGGGCGGGCCGCGTGGAGTGTGGACGGGTTGCTGCGGCTGCTGGCGATCGGCCGCCGATACGTCGACGAGTGACCAGTGGGGGCTACGCCCGACGCGGGCCCCGGACAGCCGCCGCGACCCCCGCGGCAGGACCATGCGGGCGAATCCGGGCTCTCCCGGACCCTGCGTGACGGCTGATCCCAGCCGTATCGGCGGTATCGGCGGTATCGTCGTCATCCCTGAGCAGCCATGCGAGCCTGGCCGCGGCGACCGCCTGACGCGGATCGTGTGCGGGCAACTCCCCGATGAGGCGCTCGAACACTTCGATGTCCTCGCTGCCGGGCTCGCTCTGCCCGAACGTCCACAGCGCCTCGTGGTCCCGGGTGTCGAGGACCGCGGATCGCAGCGCCGTGACGAGCTGGTCGCGTTCGGCCCTGATCGCCGGCGCCTCCGACCGGGCGAGCAGCGGGGCGTGCGCCGCCGCCACCGCGGCGCGGATGTCGCCCGAGCGCAGCGCGTCGCGCACGGTCAGGAAGTCGGCCTCGACCTCGGCTCGCAGCCGGTACGGCTTGGCCGTCATGGAGGCCTCGCCGAGCTGGGCCCGGAGCCGGTGGATCTCGGCGCGCACCGTGGTCGGGTTGCCGTCGTCGCCGTACAGCTGGAGGGCGAGCTGCTCGGCGGTCAGCCCGGCGGGGCGCAGCGCGAGCAGCGCGAGCAGCTCGGCGCGCCGCAGGGTGAGCGGCAGCTCCCGGCCGTCCAGCACCGCCACCGGCCGGTCGCCCAGGAACGACAGCGACAGTATGGGGCGCCGCGTCGCCGGCGAGCCCTGGGCCGACCTCGGCAGCCGGATCAGGTAGCCCTCGGACAGCGGCTCCACCAGCGCCTCGCGACCGTCCGCGAGCAGCACCCGGTCGCTGCCGGCCCGGATGGGCAGCCGCGCGGGCCACGGCCCGCCGTACGGCTCCGCGGCGATCACCCGCCCCGTGGTGGTGAGCAGCGCGGCCGGCTCGCCGCGCAGGCCGATCAGGTGGGACAGGTGTTTCACCCGCAATCGCTCGTCTCGCATCTCCATCTGCCTGCGTAGATGGCTCTCCGCGAGCCGTGCGCTGGCGGAGACCAGGGTGACGATGGCGGGGTGCAGCTCGTGCAGCAGTCCGCTGATGTCGATCACGCCGAGCACCCGCCCGCTGTCGGGGTCGTGAACGGGCGCGGCGGCGCAGGTCCACGTGTGGTAGGCGCGCACCAGGTGCTCGGCGGAGTAGATCTGCACCGGAGCGTCGACCGCGAGGGCCGTGCCCATCGCGTTGGTCCCGATGGCCCCCTCCGCCCAGCCGGTGCCCTCGCGCAATCCGACCGGGTCGGCGAGCCGGCACAGCTCGGCGGGCCCCTCCCGCCACAGGATGGTGCCGTCCGCGTCAGTGACGATCATGACGTACGACGACTCGTCGGCGATGCTGACGAGCAGTTCGCGCAGCAGGGGCAGCACGTCGCGCATCGGATGCGCGGAGCGCACGTCCGGCACGTCCTCCGGCTTGTACACCATCGGCGGGCGGAAAACCTCCGGATCGACCCGTGCCGCGAGGGAGCGCCGCCAGGAGTCCAAGATCACCGAGCGCGGTGTCACCCGCGGCCGGTCGCCGCTCAGCACGGCCTCGTGAACCTGCTGCAAAACGTGGAACTGTTCGGTGGGATCGGATATCAGATCCATGGTGGTCGCGGCTTCCGCAATCTCAGCGTCCATGGTGCACTCCGCGGCGACGTCGACGAGGGCAGTTGCGCCCACCTGAGCGACCGCCCTCGCATTGGTCTTGCTCACAGCAGCATGCCTTGCCGTTCCTTCGCGGACAAGGGCGGCACATCCCCCGTTCACGCCCCTGCAACGGCGCTGCAACGTCCAGGTCTCTACTTTTCACTGCATCTCGTCGGTACAGGACCCAGGAGGGCGAACAAATGGCGATATATGCGGCGCCAGGAGATTCGGGCAGCGTGGTTCAGTTTCGCCCGCGGTACGACCACTTCATCGGCGGGGAGTACGTGCCGCCGGCCGGTGGTGAATATTTTGCGAACCCGACACCGATCACGGGCGCGACGTTCACCGAGGTCGCCCGGGGGACCGCTGCGGACGTCGATCGGGCCGTGCGCGCCGCCGAGGGCGCCGCGGCCGCGTGGGGCCGCACCTCACCGGCGGAGCGCGCCGAGGTGCTGAACAAGATCGCCGACAGGATCGAGCAGAACCTGGAGGCCATCGCCGTCGCCGAGTCCTGGGAGAACGGCAAGCCGGTGCGGGAGACCCTGGCCGCCGACATCCCGCTGGCCATCGACCACTTCCGCTACTTCGCCGGCGCGATCAGGGCGCAGGAGGGCGGCATCTCGCAACTCGACGCCGACACCGTCGCGTACCACTTCCATGAGCCGCTCGGCGTGGTCGGGCAGATCATCCCGTGGAACTTCCCGATCCTGATGGCCACCTGGAAGCTGGCCCCGGCGCTGGCCGCGGGCAACGCGGTGGTGCTCAAGCCGGCCGAGCAGACCCCGGCGTCGATCCACGTGCTGCTGGAGCTGATCGCCGACCTGATCCCGCCAGGCGTGGTGAACGTGGTGAACGGCTTCGGCGTGGAGGCGGGCAAGCCGCTCGCGCAGCACAGCGGAATCCGGAAGGTGGCCTTCACCGGGGAGACCACCACCGGGCGGCTCATCATGCAGTACGCCAGCGAGAACATCGTCCCGGTCACCCTCGAGCTGGGCGGCAAGAGCCCGAACATCTTCTTCGCCGACGTCGCGGACGCGCGGGACGCCTTCTACGACAAGGCGCAGGAGGGTTTCGCGATGTTCGCGCTGAACCAGGGCGAGGTGTGCACCTGCCCGTCCCGCGTGCTGATCCAGTCGTCCATCTACTCGTCGTTCCTGGCCGACGCGGTGGAGCGGGTGAAGAAGATCAAGCAGGGCAACCCGCTGGACACCGACACCATGATCGGCGCGCAGGCGTCCAACGACCAGTTGGAGAAGATCCTCTCCTACATCGACATCGGTAAGAAGGAAGGCGCGAAGATCCTCACCGGTGGTGAGCGGGTCGATCTCGGCGGTGAGCTGTCCGGCGGCTACTACGTCCAGCCGACGGTGTTCGATGGCGACAACAAGATGCGCGTCTTCCAGGAGGAGATCTTCGGGCCGGTGGTCTCGGTGACGAGGTTCGACGACTACGACGACGCCATCAAGATCGCTAACGACAGCCTGTACGGCCTGGGCGCCGGGGTGTGGTCGCGTAACGGCAACACCGCCTACCGGGCCGGCCGGGACATCCAGGCGGGCCGGGTGTGGACGAACTGCTACCACGCCTACCCGGCGCACGCCGCGTTCGGCGGGTACAAGCAGTCGGGGATCGGTCGCGAGAACCACAGGATGATGCTCGACCACTACCAGCAGACGAAGAACATCCTGGTGTCATACTCTCAAAACGCCCAGGGATTCTTCTGATCGAGTAGGCCGTGCGCGAGGGCCGCCCGGGGTTTCCCTGGGCGTCATGGGACGCCCGCCTGCCGCGCTACCCCGGCTGCCGAGGGAGCGATGCGTCGGCTACGAACGACTGACGGGATCATGATGGGTGACTACCAGGACGTCCACTCGGCGAGCTTGGAAGATCCGGATGCCTTCTGGCTCGCGGCGGCCGACGCGGTGACCTGGTCGCGCCGCCCCCGACGCGGGCTGGACGCCGACCGTGCGCCGTTCTACCGCTGGTTCCCCGACGGGGAGCTGAACACCTGCCACAACGCCCTGGATCGGCACGTGGACGCGGGGCACGGGGATCGCCCCGCCCTGCTCTACGACTCCCCGGCGACCGGCGCGACCGCGCGGTACACCTATGCCGAGCTGCGCGACCAGGTGGCGCGGTTCGCCGGGGCGTTGCGCGGCCTCGGCGTCGAACGGGGCGACCGCGTCGTGATCTACATGCCGATGGTGCCCCAGACAGTGATCGCGATGCTCGCCTGCGCGCGGCTGGGCGCGGTGCACTCGGTGGTGTTCGGCGGGTTCGCGCCCAAGGAGCTGGCTGCCCGGATCGACGACGCCGCGCCGAAGGCGCTGGTGTGCGCCTCCTGCGGGATCGAGCCGAGCCGGGTCGTCGAGTACAAGCCGATCGTGGACGAGGCGATCGCGGCCACGCCGCACGCCCCGGAGAAGGTCGTCGTGCTCCAGCGCGACCCCGCGCGGGCCCGGATGGGCGAGCGCGACGTCGACTGGGACGACCTGATGGCGGCGGCCGAGCCGGTCGGCTGCGTCGACGTGGCGGCGACCGACCCGCTGTACATCCTCTACACCTCAGGCACCACGGGTAAGCCGAAGGGCGTGGTGCGCGACAACGGCGGTCACGCGGTCGCGCTGACCTGGTCGATGGCCAATGTCTACGACATCGGGCCGGGAGACGTGTGGTGGACCGCGTCGGACGTCGGGTGGGTCGTCGGCCACTCCTACATCGTGTACGGACCGCTGCTGGTCGGCGCGACCACGGTGCTCTACGAGGGCAAGCCGGTGGGCACGCCGGATGCCGGCGCGTTCTGGCGGGTGATCTCCCAGTACGGCGCCAAGGCCCTGTTCACCGCCCCGACGGCGGTGCGGGCCATCAAGAAGGTGGACCCGGACGCCCGCGAGACGGCGAAGTACGACCTGTCGGCGTTCCGTACCCTCTTCCTGGCCGGCGAGCGGCTCGACCCGGAGACCTACCGGTGGGCCTCGGCGAAGCTGGGCGTGCCGGTCGTGGACCACTGGTGGCAGACCGAGACCGGATGGGCCATCGCGGCGAACCTCCGCGGACTGGAGCCGATGCCGATCAAGCCCGGCTCTCCCACCGTGCCGGTGCCCGGCTATGACGTGCGGATCCTGGACCCATCGGGGCAGGAGGTGCCGCCGGGCGCCGAGGGTGCGATCTGCATCGGGCTGCCCCTGCCGCCCGGCACCCTGCCGACGCTGTGGGGAGACGACGAACGGTACCTCTCGTCGTATTTGTCCCGGTACCCCGGCTACTATCTGACCGGCGACGGCGGCTATGTCGACTCCGACGGCTACCTGTTCGTCATGGGCCGCACCGACGATGTGATCAACGTGGCCGGGCACCGCCTGTCCACCGGCTCCATGGAAGCCGTGCTGGCGGCGCACCCTGCCGTGGCCGAATGCGCGGTGATCGGCGTGCGCGACTCGCTGAAGGGGCAGGTGCCGCGCGGCTTCGTGGTGCTGAAGGCCGGCGTGGACATCGCGCCGGAGACCCTCCAGGCGGAGCTTGTCGCGGCGGTGCGCCGCGACATCGGCCCGGTGGCCGCGTTCAAGGAGGTGACGATCGTGGACGGCCTGCCGAAGACCCGGTCAGGGAAGATCCTGCGCAAGTCGATGCGCGCGATCGCCGACGGCCACGACGAGCCCGTGCCCTCGACGATCGAGGACCCAGGAGTGCTGGAGTCGCTACGCCCGCACCTGCGCCGGGAGTGACGCGACCTGTTCGCTCCAGCCAATACGCTCGAGGGCGTGCGCGACCCGCGAGGCCTGCGGGCGGTGGGAAGGCCCGGCCCGCCGGCCGTGGCGGAAGCGATCAGCCTGCGGTCACCTTGGGCGTACATGTGTACAAGCAGGTGCTCAACGGCAGGCACGGCTTCAACTCCACCGGTTCCTCGACCGGCAGAACCTGCAGCGCGTTGAGATCGATCTCCATGGCTTTCACCCCCTTCTCCAATGACAAGGAAATCTCCGTCCCCGGCGAGCCCGTGGCAGGTGGCCAGCGCCGGCGCGTGCCACCTTCTGCGGTGGACGGTCGCCGCGGCCTTCGCCGCGAGTTCCAGTGACCGCCGGTCGCCGGTGGCCCGCCACAGCCGGACCAGGAACGTGCCAACCCCGGAAGCCCCGCTGCACCAGTGCCACAGCCGCGTCCGCGCTGCTAACGATCGGGGGTGTGGTTGGGGTTTTCCCGGATGTGCGGGGGTGACCGATGGCCGCACAGTGAGGTCGACTAGATCGCCGTCGCCGCTTGACCCGGCGCCACCGTACGCCGCTGTTCCGCCCCGGGACCGGGCTACCCGCGCGGCCCACGGCGTGATCCGCCGACCGGCCGCCGGGGGGCCCGCCCGATCGACCATGGAGAGCCTGATGACCGCGCCTGTACCGGAGCCATCGCAGGACCGGCGCGCCCGGCCGCCGGCACCTTCGGCGGATCATGAACCGGCCACGATCCGGCGGCGGCGCCCACCGCTCGCCATTCCGGTGGGGCACTCGTGAGCAGGGCGCCGGGCGTGCGGATCGGCGGCTGGATTCCCTCCCTCCCGGCCGGCGCGTGGCCGGTGCTGGGCGCGGACGCGCTGTCGGCCGTCGGCAGCGGCATGACCATGCCGTTCCTCATCGTCTACCTGCACCAGGAACGCGGCATCCCCCTGGCGACCGCCGGAGTGGCCGCCGCCATGCTCGCGCTGGCCGCACTGGCCGGCAACCCGCTGGGCGGGGCGGCGGCCGACCGGTTCGGTCCACGGCCGACCCTGGCCACCGGACTGGCGATGGCCGCGGCGGGCTCGGCCGCCATCGCGCTGGTCCGGGAGCCCTGGCACGCGTTCTTCGCCACCGCGCTGACCGGATTCGGGCTCGCCGTGGCGACACCGACGATGGACGCGCTCCTTGCCCGGCTGGTGCCCCCACAGGTCAGATCCACCGTCTTCGCGGTACGGCACGCCACCTCCAACGCCGGCTTCGCGATTGGAGGCACCGCCGCCGCACTCATCGTGAGCGCGCGCCACGACCCCTCCTACGCCCTGCTGTACAGACTGGACGCGGCCAGCTTCCTGCTGGCGATACCCCTTATGTTTCTATGGCCGGTCGCGGTGCCCCCGGCCGATCCGCCCGAGCACGCGGCCGCCGGCGGGTACCGCGCGGTGGTGTCCGACCGGGTCTTCCTGCGCCTTTGGCTGCTGATCGCGGTGCTGGTCACGGTGGGCTACGCCCAATTCACCTCGGCGCTGCCCGCCTACACCGCCCAGACGGGGCTGGGCGCCGGCATGCTGGCCATAGCCTTCACCGTCAACATGGTGACCGTCACGCTGGCACAACTGCTGGTGCTCCGTGTGCTCCACCGGATACGACGCCGGACCGCCCTGCTGCTGTTGTGCCTGTCGTGGGCGGTGACGTGGGCGCTGGTGCTGGCCTCCGGCCGCATGTCCGGCTGGGCCGCGGTGGCGGCGGTGCTGCTGGCCGCGCTGGTCTTCGGCCTGGGCGAGACGTTGATGTCACCGACCGTGCCTCCGCTGGTCAACGAACTCGCGCCGGATTCACTGCGCGGCCGCTACAACGGCGCGGCGACGCTGGCCTACACTACGGGGTTCGCGATCGGGCCGGTGATCGCCGGTGCTCTGCTGGAGCGTGAGCTCGGCACGGTGCTGTTCGTCGCGCTGATCGCCGCCTGCGGGATGGCCGCCGTGCTCGCCACCAGGCTGCCGACCGGCCCCCCGGAGAGGAGGCGGTTATAAGCACCCCGCAAGCGGCCGTCAAGTGATCTCCCGTAGTCCTATGGCGTTTGTAAAGTACAGCCGAAATCCGCTGAAATGGCGCCAGCGGAGCCGCTCTGCGTCGAGAACACCAGTTCATGCGTAACTGGGCTCATGAGACACTCATCCTGTGGATTATCAGGACAACGAAAGCAGATCGCCTTACGAGCAGGTGACAGTTGGCTTCGCACTACTGGCCGCCGTGTTGCTCGCCGTGTCCATGTGGGTTTTCCGTGATTGGTTTCCCTCGCCCAAACTTCCATCGATCGTCACGGCAGCCGGAGTGCCGATCGCGGGCGCTGCGATCGGCTTACTCCAGACGAAGTCGTACGGCCGTGGATACCGCCGGTTCGGAGCCGCTATCGGGTTCCTGCTGGGCAGCCTGCTCGTATTTGCCGGTGGTTGGATTTTCATGGGCATTGCGGCCCTCTATTACATGTAGGTTTCGCCGGAAAATCGCGTACGCGGGGGCGGTGGGCCATGGCCCCGGCATCTCGGAGCTTTGACCGGGTTTGATTTCTTGCGTGGGGTCGGCAGCGGCCTTCGCCGCTGGTAATAGCTGGCCCAATTCGGGTACGAGAAAGGGCGCGACTCCCGAAGATCGAGGTTCGCCTTCTTCGTACGGGAGCCTGGCCCGGCCCTGATCGAGGAGGATCTCACCGCGCCGGCCCCGATGGACTTCCCCATCGGCCCGGAGCACCGAATCGGAAGGCTCCCGCTGTTTGCAGATCGACGTTCGCGGATCGACCAGCGGGTGAACGGCTGCGGTCGCGGGGATGTGGCCTCATGGGCCACTTGGTGCGGCGACATAAGTAGTAGATCGTGCCAAATCGACGGTTGGTAGCCGATCGGAATTCAGCGCTACGCCATCCCGACTCGCTTGGCTGCGGATGTGGATCATGAATCCGCGCACAACGAGGAGGAAAACTACGCCATGAGATCCCTCCAGCGAGGAATCGGCTGGCGGATCGCTGCCGTGATCGTGGCCGCCTTGGTCACCGCACCCCTGTCGGGTGCGGTCGCCCAGGCCGACACCGTCACCGAGTACCTGCAGAACCCGAGCTTCGAGCAGCCCGGCGCCAACGCGGCCGCCCCCACCGGGTGGACGCCGGTGCTGATCGGGAATGAGACCGCTCCGTACCGGTGGGTCGTCCAGACTTTCAACGCGTCCGGTCAGTATCCGCCGCCCAGTCCGATCCCGGATGGGCAATTCGGACTTGAGATGTTCTGGCAGGTTGGTTCGAACCTTGGCGTCATGGGCATCGCCGCCCAGCAGAACGTCAACGTGCCGAGCGCGAACGACCTGTACTTCAGCTACGACGCCGCGCAGACCTTCTACCCCGACTCGCGCTCCGCGAACTGGGCCGGTGCGATGGCCGAGGTGCAGTTCACCTCGGGCGGCCAGGTCAACAGCCTGCGCTACTTCCACCCCATGTCGCGTACCGACTACACCGGCTCGCCGCAGGACTCGGCCACGACCAAGTACATCATCGGCGAGCGGTTCACCGGCAACGGCGACTGGGTCGCCAACTCCCGGGACCTCGACGCCGACATCCGGACCAAGTTCGGGATCACCGACTTCACCGTGACCTCGGTGCGGGTCGGCAACCTGCAGGACCGCAAGGCCGTCTCCCCGTTACCCAACATGACCACGTACTGGGATGACGTGGAGCTGACCAAGGGCGGGGTGAACGAGGGTCCGGGCAACCCCGACCCGACCACCCCGGACTGCACGAAGATCAACGGTATCCAGGGCAGCGGCCCCGTGTCCCCGTGCGTCGGCAAGACGGTCACCGTGCAGGGTGTGGTCACCGGCATCGACGACGAGGTGGGCGCCGACTACAACCGCACCTACCCGGAGGACCGCGGCATCTTCCTGCAGTCGCTGCCGTCCGACGACGACAACAACCCGGCCACCTCCGAGGGCGTCTTCGTCGGGTACGTCGACACTGCCTCCTCGTTCCGCCCCGGTGACGTCGTCCGGGTGACCGGCCAGGTCAAGGAGAAGTTCGGCCTCACCGAGATCGCCGAGCAGATCGGCCAGGAGCCGACGAAGGTCGGCACCGCGGCCGTGCCGGCCCCGGTCGTCATCGACCAGGCGCGCGCCGAGTCGCAGGGCGCCGACAGGGCGTACTACGAGTCGCTGGAGAACATGCTCGTGAAGCTGCCCGTGGGTACGGCGAACTCGGGCGGTACCAACAAGTTCGGCGAGCTCTTCCTCACGCCGGGGACCACCCGCGACCGGATCCTGGAGGGCAAGCCGCTGCCGGTGTCGCTCCTCGCGCTCGACGCCGACGCGGGCGCCGGCAACCCGGCCAACCCGCACAAGCCGCCGGCTCCGTCCACCACCTACGTCACGGCCGACCTTTTCGACCAGGTACGCGACGCGACGGGTCCGCTCTCCTTCTCCTACAGCAACTACAAGCTGCTGCCCCAGCCGGGCGCGCTGCCGTCCGTCGTGGACGGTCCGGTGGCCTACCCGTACGCGGGTATCACGCAGGCCACCCCGGGTCAGGTCCGCGTGGTGTCCTTCAACGTGCTGAACTACTTCCCGGTCGGTGTGGAGCTGGACCTGTCCCCGGTCAGCAAGGCCGAGTACGACGAGAAGAAGGCGCGCCTGGCCGACGCGATCGACCGCCTGCTGAAGCGTCCCGACATCGTGGCCGTGCAGGAGGTCTACAACCTGGAGGTGCTCCGGGACCTGGCCGCCACGCTCGGTGGCTACACCGCGTACCTGCTGGAGGGCAACGACTCCCGCGGCATCGACGTCGGCTACCTGGTGAAGGACGGGGTGTCGGTGGCGAACCTGCGCCAGTTCGACCGGACCACCCCGGGGTGTGACGATTCGGGCCTCGCCTACGACCGGCCGCCGCTGGCGCTCGACGTCAAGGTGTACGGCCGGGAGTTCACCATCGTGAACAACCACTTCAAGTCCAAGGGCGGCATCGGCGCGTCCGGCGCCTGCCAGCTGCAGCAGGCCAACCGGCTCCGCGACCAGGTGGCGTCGCTGGAGGCGGCCGGCCGACAGGTGATCGTGCTGGGCGACCTCAACCAGTTCGAGACCGAGCCGTCGCTGGCCGCGCTGCAGACCGGCACCAGCCTGACCAACCTCTGGGGCAGCGCTCCGGCCGAGTTCCGCTACAGCACGCAGTACCAGGGCGTGCTGCAGACGCTCGACCACGTGCTGGTCACCGACGGGCTGGACAGCGCGGTGGCGGACTTCCGCTATGCGCCGATCAACACCGACTACGCGGACCGGTTCACCGGTGGCGGCGCGGGCGCCGACGGGCACAAGGTGGCCGACCACAACCCGGCCGTGCTCACCCTTTCCTTCGACGCGGTCGCGCCGGTGACGAGCGCGACGATCGACCCGGCCCAGCCGGCGAGCGGCTGGTTCACCAGCGCGCTGCTGGTCACGCTGTCGGCCACCGATCAGGGCAGCGGGGTCGACCGTACCGAGTACCAGCTCGACGGCGGCGACTGGACCGGCTACACCGAGCCGGTCGTCGTCGCCGGGGACGGCCTGCACACGCTGGCCTACCGCTCCGTCGACAAGACGGGCAACGTCGAGGAGACCAAGACCCTGGCTGTCAAGGTGGACGCGACGGCACCGGTGACCACCGCGTCCCTCCCGCCGGGCAACGGCGGCTGGCACAACGGCGGCGTGCCGGTGACCCTGTCCGCCACCGACGCCGGTTCCGGTGTGGCGGGCACCGAGTACGCGCTGGACGGCGGTAACTGGACCCCGTACACCGCGACGGTCACCGTCTCGGGTGCGGGTGAGCACGAGCTGCGGTACCGCTCGACGGACAAGGCCGGCAACATCGAGGAGAGCAAGGCGGTCACGGTCAAGATCGACACCGGTTCCCCCACCGTGGTGATCTCCGGTGTCGCGGACGGCACCACCTACGGCGACAGCCTGGACCTGCCGATCGGCTGGCAGGTCGTCGACACCCGTTCCGGGGTGAAGACGGTGACCGGCACGCTGGACGGGCAGCCGTTCCAGTCGGGCACGCTCGAGCTGCACGAGCCGGCCCTGGGCGAGCACACGCTCACCGTCACCGCCGTCAACAACGCCGGCAACCAGACCGTGCAGACGGTGAAGTTCACCATCGGCACCTCCACCAACGACATCTCCGCCCTGATCGACCGCTTCGAGAAGGTCGGCAAGCTGACCGCCCGTGGCGCGGCCAAGCTCCAGGACCGCATCTCCAAGGTCATGGTCTCGGAGGACAAGGGCCGAGAGCAGGACAAGACGAAGATCGTCAAGAAGCTCGAACAGTTCGTTGACGCCGTCAACGATCCTAAGTACGTCTCGGACACCCAGGTCAAGGAGTTGCTCCTGCGCGACGCCAACGCCCTGATCGCCAAGAACGGCGGCCCGTCCGAGAGCTGACCATAGCGGGGGCATAGCCCCTCCCACCAGAGGTGCCGGGCGACCGTGAGGAAGCCCGGCACCTCAACCGTCCGTGGGCGGGTAGATCGAGGGGGCTGCCCGGTCTGCGAAGCGTCAACCCCCGCGCGCCGCTTGACCGCGACGCGACGGGAGAATCTCCGGCCTTCTCTTCAGGCCGGGGAGGAGTCCAAATCTCTGGTCAGGTGCAGCACTCCGCGAGCACTTCCCGATCGTGTCCGACTTCCATCGTCGGTACTTCGGTTCCCCCCCGCCCTGCGAGCACGGCGTGGGGAGTGGTCGAACTCGCGCTCCCCGGCCGGCTCGTCGAGATCGCCGCACGGGCGCGCGTGGACATTCCCAGGTAGGGCACGAAGGCTCCACTACTCTCATCCGGCTCTCATCCGGCAAGGTGACGCCGGCGAGCCGCATGAGTTCTCCATCGAGCAGGTGGTCACCGCGCGAGTCCGCGACTGATGACGAGGCGCTGGATCTGGTTCGTCCCCTCGAAGATCTGCATGACCTTGGCCTCCCGCATGAATCGCTCGACCGGGAAGTCCTTCGTGTAGCCGGCGCCGCCGAGGACCTGGACGGCGTCGGTGGTCACTTGCATCGCGTTGTCGGTGGCCACGAGCTTGGCGATGGAGGCCTGCCGGGAGTACGGCTTACCCGCGTCCTTCAGCCGCGCGGCGTGCAGGTAGGTCGCGCGAGCGGTCTCGACGGCGACCGCCATGTCGGCGAGCAGGAACGCGAGGCCCTGGTGCTCGATGATCGGCCGGCCGAAGGTCTCACGCTCGCGGGCGTACCGGACCGCCACGTCGAGCGCACCTTGGGCGACGCCGGTGGCGACCGCGGCGATCCCGAGTCGTCCGGCGTCCAGCCCGGCCAACGCGATCGGCAGACCCTGCCCCTCGGCTCCGAGCCGGCGCTCGACCGGGACGCGTACGCCGTCGAACAGCATCGTCGCCGTCGTCGATCCCATCAGGCCCATCTTGCTCTCCGGGACGTCCGCCGTGAGTCCGGGCGCGTCCGCGGGCACCAGGAAGCAGGAGATGCCGCGACCGCCTTCGTCGCTCGTCCTGGCCATGACCTTGTAGAAGTCGGCCTTGCCGCCGTGGGTGGTCCATGCCTTCGCGCCGGTGATGACGTAGCCGTCACCATCGCGGACGGCGCGCGTTCGTATCGCCGCCGGGTCCGAACCGGCGTGCGCCTCGGAGAGGCAGTACGCGCCGAGGAGTTCGCCGCCGAGCATGTCGGGGAGGTGCCTCTGCTTCTGCTCCTCGGTGCCGAACATGGAGAGACCGAAGCACGAGAGGGCGTGCACGCTGGTGCCCACGCCCACGCTGGCCCACGCGGTGGCGATCTCCTCGAGCACCTGCAGGTACACCTCGTAAGGCTGCCCACCGCCGCCGTACTCCTCGGGGTAAGGCAGGCCGAGCAGACCCGCTGCTCCTAGCGTGCGGAACACGTCGCGGGGGAAGTCCGCGTTCCGCTCCGCTTCGTCGACTCGGGGCCTCAACTCCTTGTCGACGATGCTGCGCGTCAGAACGATCAGGTCATCCGCCTCGGGTGTCGGCATCAGGCGTGTCACTGGCATCGAGAACCCCTTCCACGTTCTTGGAACAGTGATAGTACTGGCATGCGGACTGTAGTACTAGTCATGGTACGCGGCGTTGGCGCGACCGTTCGCACTCCGAACGCCGTACGGCGGCCGCGGAGAGGCCTCGGTGCGGGTCGACTCAGCCTTCGTGTGGTCGCAGGCCGTTGATGACGAGATCGGTCAGTGCCTGATAAGCGTCCGAGTCGCTCATGTTCGCCGCGGCGTCGACGCGGCCGTCCTGGATCGCTTTCATCACCTCGGCGACGGCGACCCCGACGAAGGCGGCACTGGCGGCGCGCAACTCCCCGGCGTCGATGCCTTCCTTCACCAGTTCGCCGACGCGCGCCGCGGCGCGCATGGTGTTCTCCTCATAGACCTCGTTCGCGGGCGCGAACGCCGCGACGTCGGAGTAGAAGCTTTCCGATGCGGGCGCCAGTTCGGCCGCGACCGCGTTGAGGTAGGTGCTCAGACGGGAGCGGGGTGACGGATCGTTCGCCACGAGAGTCTCGATGCGCGTGGTCGCCCTCCGGAAGAAATGCCGGACGGCCGCGAGAAAGATCTGCTCCTTGCTTGAGGCCACCAAGTACAGGGTGCTGCGAGAGCACCGGAGGCGGGCCGCGAGATCGCCGATCCCGAACTGGAGGAAGCCCTCGGCCAAGAAGAGCTCGGTCAACTGGTCCAGCAGGTCCTCGCGTCGCGATGCGGCGCGATCAGAGGGAACTCGGTGATTCACCGTGGAAGGCTACACAACCCGAGCGGTACCTTCTACAGTACGTGAGTACTGTAATTGGTTTCGGAAGTCCTGATGCGCGCCCGTGTCGTCGTGGCCGGTGTCCGCCCTTGCCGGGCGTGTCCCAAAGAATCGACCAGGTCGACGATTCACCGCGACGCCTCGACGGCGGCACCCATTCCTCGCGACTCGGCGACGGCGGCCGCCGCGCGTACCAGCGCGGCCACGCCCCGGCTGCGGGAGCGCTCCGGCCAGGCGATGACCAGCAGGGCGGGAGGGCAGTCCTCGACGGGGACGTAGGCCACCGCCTGCCGGGGGTATCTCGCAGCGACCGACCTCGGGAGCAGGGTCGTCGTCGCGCCGAGGCCGATGAGCGCGAGCAGTTGCGCGAGGTCGTGCACGCCCTGCTCGCCGATCTCGCGCTCCGCCCGCTCGCCGACCTCCTCGGGGCCTATGCCGAGGTCGGCGAGCCGTACCCGGGAGGCCCCGGCGAGGGCATGGTCGGCAGGCAGCGCCGCCACGCGAGGCTCGACCGCGACGACATCCACGTCGATACCGGCCGGGTCGTAGGGCTCGAACATGAGCGCGGCATCGGCCTCGCCCGTCCGCAGCAGCCGTGTGTGCTCCCGCCAGCCGCACAGGCGCACGGCGACGGGCTCGGCGTCAGGCTCGGCGGCCGCCGCGGCGAGGATGTCCTCCAGCAGGCCGCCGTCGGCATCCGCCTTGACGGCGAGCAGCACGCTGCGATGCGGCGCCGAGGCCCGCACGGCACGACGGACCGCCGCGTCGAGAGCCTCGAGGGCGGGCCGCGCATGAGCCAGCAGCACCGCGCCTGGCTCGGTCAGCTCCACCACTCGCGTGGAGCGCTCGAACAGGCGCACGCCGAGCTCGGCCTCGAGGTTGCGGATCGCTCGCGACAGCGCGGGGCCGGCGATGCCGAGCCGTCCTGCGGCGCGCGTGAAACTGCGTTCCTCCGCCACCGCGACGAAGTATCGCAAGGGTCGGGACTCCGCTGCCATGCCCACACACTATTACCTGATCGGCACCGCCATTGATGCCTTTCCGGTCATGGTCGCTGCCGGATCGGTCATTCCCCGAGACCTCGCTCTACTGCAGGCTGGCGTGGCGGCAGGGCGGACGGTCCGCCGCGGAATGGAGAGAGAGCATGCGAGCAATCGTCATCGAGCGCTTCGGCGACACCCCGGCCCTCAAGGAACTGCCCGTGCCCGAGCCCGGCAGCGGCCAGGTGCAAGTCGCCATCGAGGCGGCGGCGACGAACCCGCTGGACATGGGCATCGCCTCCGGGGGCCTGGCGGCGCTGGGAGAGTATCGATTCCCGCTCACGCTCGGCATGGACGGCGCCGGCACCGTGACCGCGATCGGCGATGGCGTCACGAAGTTCCGCGTGGGGGATCGCGTCTTCGGTCAGTTCTGGAGCCGGCCGCTGCAGTTCGGCACCTTCGCGGAGGTCTCCGTGGTGCAGGCGGTACCCGCGTTCGGCGCGCTGGCGGCCATCCCCGACGAGCTGCCGAGCCATGTGGCCGCCGCGCTACCGACCTCCGGTATGACCGCGCTCGGCGCGATCGACCACATGCAGGTGCCCGAGGGCGGCACGCTGCTCATCATCGGCGCCACGGGAGGCGTCGGCACCTTCGCGGTGCAGGCCGCCGCGGCCCGCGGGATCCGGACCATCGCGACGGCCTCCGCCCAGCTCGCGGAGCAGGTGCGAGTGCTCGGCGCCACCGAGATCATCATCCGCGGCGAGCAGTCCCTCGAACAGGCGCTGCAGAAGTTCGCACCCGAGGGCGTCGACGCGATCCTCGACGCCGTCGGCGACCGGTCCATCACGAGCGGCCTGGCCGGCGCCGTGAGGGACGGCGGGGCGCTGTTCTCGATCGCCTTCGGCCTCGACGAGAAGCTCCTCGCCGACGAGCGCATCCGCACCGCGAACTACCGGCTCGATCGCAAGCCCGAGCGGATCGCCGACATCGCGAGGCTCGTCACGGCAGGCACCCTCCGGCCCGTCATCGGCGCGACGCTCCCCCTCGAGGAGGCGCCGCGAGCCCTCACCGGCCGCGTCGAGGTCACGGGGCTGCGCGGCAAGACCGTGCTGCAGGTGCGCTGAGTCCCCGGGCCTTCGGTGACGCTGTCGTAGCCGCGCGACCTCGCCGCCGCCGAGTCGGAGCCGGACCCCGCCTTGGCGGCGCGACACTGGCAGGAGGCGATCGAGGCGTTCACCGCCCTCGGGGGCCGCGAGAGACCGCCGAGCTCGCCCGCACCACCCCGCGAGCCTGGATGGACCACGTCCGGCGTTGAACGGCGGCCGATCAGTCGCTTAAAACCCAGTAATGCTCCTCAATTTCCGGACATGGATGGGTGACAGACCATCCAGATGAGGAGACCGGATGGGAGAAGATCCCCCCGGCCGGTTCGTAGAGATCTACGAGCATGCCTACCGTCCCGTCCTGACCTATGCATTGCGGTGCTGCCAGGACCCCGACGACGCCGCCGACGTGGTGGCCGAGACGTTCATGACCGCCTGGCGGCGGATCGAGGAGGTGCCCGAGGGCGACGCGGCCAGGCTGTGGTTGTTCCGGGTGGCGCGCAGGGTGCTGGCCAACCATCGGCGCGGCGAACGCCGCCACGAGCAGCGCACCGCCGCGTTCTTCTTCGGCGATCCGGTTCCGGCCGATCGGATCAAGGACGGCTGGATCGTCGAGCGATCGCGGGCGTACAGCTCCGACGCGATCGAGGTGACCGTCATCCCTGGTCCCGAGGCTGGGCCCGCGCCGACACCGTCGCCCGGCCCGCATTTGTGGGACGTTCCATAGAGACTCGGTGGGCTCCCCGGGAGCCGGGTGGGGCGGGCGGCCGGACCTTGCTACGCAGTCTCGGAAGCGGATCCGGGTTCTTGGGGAGGCCCCGATTGCGTAGTCTCGGACGTCATTATCTGGGCGTGTACTTCCGAGGGGCGCTGGTGTGCGGGCGGTCATTGTCCGTGCCCGCTCTGCTTGGCCTTCCTGCCGCCCCAGCCGGCCAGCAGTGCCCCGGCGATGGCGGCCACCGCGTAACACGCCAGCCACACCGCGAATCCGCCGGGCAACCATGCGAGCAGCCCGGCGTTGTCGTGGTCGGCCAGCAGCCGGATGGCACCTTGTGTTCCCAGGACCAGCAGCAGCATGCCGATGATGAGCACGGTGACGTGCTTCATGTGCGCTCTGTCTCCCATCGCCCCGAAGGGCCGTGACGGCAGGCGTGAACACGCCCTCCATAGCTTGTGGTGCGATCGAACCATAATACCGGTCTTGGTACGATCGCACCACAAACGAGTCGCGAGGGAAGGACGGCATGCCGAGACAGGTGGACCACGACCAGCGCCGCCGCCAGATCGCGGAAGCCGTATGGCGTCTGGCCACTCGAGGCGGCCTGGAAGACGTCACCTTGAGACAGGTCGCCACCGAGGCCGAGGTCTCCGCCCGGCTGCTGCAGTACTACTTCGGCACCCGCGACCAGTTGCTGCTCGGCGCGCTGGAGATCCTCAACGCCGACGCCGAGCAACGAGCCCGCGAACGCCTCGCGATGCTCGGCGAAGCGCCCGGCATGCACGCGATCGTGCGGGGAGTGCTGCTCGAGCTGCTCCCGCTGGATGAGGAACGGCGCAACCGGCACCTGGTGTACGCCGCCTACTTCGTCCGATTCCTGTCCGATCCCGCCCTGGCCAAGGTCGCCCGGGACGCGCCGCATGCGCTGGAGAACCTCGTCGCGGGTCTGATCGCACAAGGTCAGGAACTCGGCCAGGTGCCCCGCGACATCGATGCCGCGGCCGAGGCCGCGTTCCTGGTGTCAGGCGCCGAAGGGATTCAGACCGCCGTCCTGCTCGGGCAGCGGACCCCCGAAGAAGCCGTGGCCTTGATCGATCATCAGCTTGCCCGCATCTTCGCGGCGACGACCCGTGGCTGACACACGTCCTCAGCCCAATCGCTGCCAGCCGCTGCGACGCCCAGCAGCCCACCCGATTTCTCCCAGCGCCGCCGGAACGGTCACCACGCGGCACGGCGTGGTGCTGTCTCGCACCGGAGCCGTGCCGGCGGCCGACGGCGGGACGGCGAGTGCGACGGGGCGCGGTCAGCGGGTGTAGGTAACCTCCGGGAAGCGGGGGGTCGGCCCCTCAAGGAGCGGGCTCCTCTTCCCGCGCAGGTGCAGGTCGAAGAACGCCCGCGGGTAGGCCCGCTGGAAGGCCAGGGCGCGTGCGGTGGGGATGGCGCCGACCGACTCCGCGACCTCCTCGGGCGTCAGCCCGACCAGCGGCGCGACCAGCGGGATGAGCTGGACATCGTCGCCGAAGGAGTTGTGCGCGGCGCCCTTGACGGTCAGGTTGAGCCGCCAACCGCGCAGCTTCGACCAGAACGTCCGCAGGGCCGGGTTCGTGGACATGCCGCCCTTGCCTGGCGTGTCCACCACCATGTACGGCCGGTCCAGCCCGGCCTCGGCGACGGGGCCGATCACCGCGCCGTCCAGGCCGAGCCCGGCCTTGATCCGCCGATCGGCGTACATGGCCGAGGAGGTGGACGCGCCGCCCAGCGAATGGCCGAACATCCCGATCCGCTTCAGGTCCAGCGCGCCCCGCAGCCCGCTGGGCAGGGGCCTGGCCTCGGCGTCGGGATTGCGGCCCGCGTTGAGTGCGGTCAGCTCGTTCAGGACGAAGCGGACGTCCTCGGCGCGCACCCGGGCGGCCTTGGCGTAGTCGGTGATCTCGCCGTCGGGGTTCTTCGCGACCCTGCCGCCGGGGAACTCCACAACGGCGGCGTCGTAGGTGTGGTCGATGGTCACCACCAGGTAGCCGCGGCTGGCCAGCTCCTCGACCACGCCGGTGCCGTACGAGCGCGAGGCGTTGGCCCCGGGCGAGTACAGCACGACGGGAAGGCGGCCGAGGCGGTCGTCGAGCGGCGCGCCCTGGCGGCCGTGCGTCGTGTCCAGCAGCAGCGTGCCGGGCGGTACGCCGATGTCGTGCAGGTAGTGTTCGGCGGCGGACGCGGGCATCCAGGGGGCGAGCGGATGACGATCCGCCTTCCGCGCCGGGTACCACAGGCTGACCATCAGCTCCCGATTGCGGACCGTCGGCACCCAGGGGTCCGGCCGGGAGCCGTCCACCAGGTGCAGTGCCACCGTGCCGATCCGATGCGGCCCCGTCGGGGCGGGCAGGACCAGCCTCACCGGGGACGCCGCCGGTCCGGCCGGCCCCGCTGTCTTGGGCGGCGCGTCCGCGTGGGCGGCGCCCGCCGTGATGGTCACGACGGCGGCCAGCACCGCCGTGACGCCGATCATGAACCGTGATCTGTGCATGCCTTCAACGCTCGCGCACGCGTCGCCGCCCCGCATCGAACGCGGGCACGAGCCTCGCGTCGGCCCAGGAGGGTACGCCTGGGCCGGTTCCCGCCGCCGGGTCATCCTTCAGGAGGAACTTTTTCCGCCCGGTGATCCGCGCCCTTTACGGTCGAGGGGTGACCGATCGCGATTCGCGCCCTCTGCTCCCGCGCCGGCCGCGCCTCGTCTACTGGGTCGCCGTGGACGCGGTCGCCGCGCTGCTGCTCGCCGTCGCCTTCGGCTTCGCCGCGAGCGCCCGCACGGGCCCGCCGGTCCTGGTGCTGCCCGCGGTGGCCGTCGCCGCCCTGCCCGTCGCGGCCCGGCGGTCCTGGCCTGTGCCGATGCTCGCCATATCGCTGGCGGGGGCCGCGGCGGGACTTCTCATGGGCGTGGAGGCGTTGTACATCCCCGTTGCTGTCATCTTGTACGCCGTCGGGTCGCTGGAGCCGCGGCGGCGGGCGATCGCCTGCCTTGTCCCGTCTCTGGCCGGGGTCGCGGCGGCGATGGCACCGGCCGGGGGATCCGCGTGGCCGGGGGGCCTTTCAGAGATCGCGTTTTGCTGGCTGCTGATGGGCCTGGCGTGGACGGCCGGCCTGGCGGTCCGGGAGCAGCGGCTGCACGCCGTACGGGCGGCGGAGCAGTTGGCCGCGCGGGCGGTGACGGACGAGCGCCTGCGGATCGCCAGGGATCTGCACGACGTCATCGGGCACAGCATGAGCCTGATCACCCTCAAAGCCGGAGTCGCCGGCATGGTAGCCGAGGCCCGGCCGCAGGAGGCGCGCGAGGCGCTGCGGGTCATCGAGGCCACCGGCAGGACGGCGATGGCCGAGGTACGGGCCGCGCTGGGCATGCTGCGCTCGGGGGAGATCGACCCCACGCCCGGGGTATCAGGGGAGGCGGAGACGGCGCCCGCGCCCGGGCTGCGGGACCTGCGTGCGCTCGCCGTCCGCGCGGACGTCGAGGTGGACCTGACCGTGAACCTGGACGTCGAGCCGTCCGAAGGGGTGGCCTTGGCCGCCTACCGCATCGTGCAGGAGGCGCTGACGAACGTGGTCAAGCACGCGGGCGCGGCCCGCTGCCGGGTGCGGATCACCTCGCCGGAGCCGGGCGTGATGGAGGTCGAGGTGGCAGACGAGGGGCCGGGCCTCCCCACCGCCGGTGGTGGGTATGGGCTGATCGGCATGCGCGAGAGGTGCCTGATGTACGGCGGGAGCCTCACCGCCGGGCCTCGCCCGGAAGGCGGCTACCGGGTGCTGGCCCGCCTGCCCTGCGTACGCCGGGCGGCGTCGTGACCGGCCCGATCCAGGTGGTCGTCGCCGACGATCAGCCGCTGCTGCGGGCCACGCTCACCATGCTGGTCGGCACCGCCCCCGACATGGTCGCGGCCGGCGAGGCGGGCACCGGCGCGCAGGCGGTGGAGGCGGCCGTCCGGCTGCGGCCCGACGTCCTGGTGATGGACGTGCGCATGCCCGGCATGGACGGTCTGGAAGCGACCCGCCTCATCCGCGCCGACCCCGCACTGGCCGCGGTCCGCATCGTCATCCTGACCACGTTCGACCTGGACGAGTACGTGTACGAGGCGCTGCGCGCGGGGGCCGCCGGTTTCCTGCTCAAGGACATTCCGCCGGCCGATCTGCTCGCCGCGATCCGTGTCGTGGCCTCCGGCGAGGCGCTGCTCGCCCCCACCGTCACGCGCCGCCTCATCGCCGAGTTCGCGCGCCGAGACGAGACCGACGCGTCGATCGCCCGCGAGCTGAGCCAGGTGACCGGCAGGGAGCGGCAGGTCCTGGCCCTCATCGCCCGTGGCCTGACCAACCCCGAGATCGCCGACCGGCTGGGGGTCAGCGTCTCCACCGTCAAGACCCACGTCCGCCGCCTCCTCGCGAAGCTGTCCGTCCACGACCGGGCCCAGCTCGTCATCGTGGCCTACGAGACCGGCCTGGTCTCCCCGGCGCGACGGCCCGGCTGACACCCGGTCCGTGACCGAGGCGACGGGCGTCGATCGCGGCGTCCAGGATCCCCCGGGCCCGACTCTCTGGGCCTCCCCGGGTTCCTGACCATGGCGGGCGAGCACGGAAATCGGGCGACCCCGATCGGCGTCCAGGATCTCACTCACCCGCGCGTACCAGGCCCGTCTCGTACGCGTGGACGATCGCCTGGGCCCGGTCGCGGAGGCCGAGCTTCGCCAGGACCCGGTCCACGTGGGTCTTCACCGTCTGCTCGGACAGGACGAGCCGTTCGGCGATCTCCTGATTGGACAGGCCATGGGCGACCAGGGTGAGCACCTCCGACTCACGTTCGGTGACCCCGTCCAAGGTCGCGCGGGGACGGCGCGGGCCGAGGCGGGCGAACTCGGAGATCAGCCGCCGGGTGACGGAGGGCGCGAGCAGGGCCTCGCCGGCCGCGACCACCCGGACCGCCTCGGCGAGTTGCCGGGCGGAGGCGTCCTCAGCAGGAAGCCGCTGGCGCCCGCCCGGAGCGCCTCGTACACGTAGTCGTCCAGGTCGAACGTGGTCAGGATCAGCACCTTCGGGGGACGGCCGCCTGCGGACAGGATCCGGGCGGCCGGAAATATGCTCAGCGGGCGTGTTGATCGGGCTATAGGGTGCCGAGCGTGGATCTGGAAGCCCTCGTCATCGCCCGGCGGTTACGTGTCCCCCTCGACAGCCTGGACGGTTCCGCGCCCGGATGGGGGGAGGTCGCCGCCCGCCAGTTCGACGCCGCCCTGCTGAGCGTCGGCTTCACGTGCTCGCCGGACCTACTCGACCGGCTGTCGCGGCTGCCCGGCGAGACCGTGATGGACCTGGGGGTGCGGGTCCTTGCCGTTGTTCGCCACCTGGTGGGCGATCACGTGCGGCACAACCCCTACTTCGTCGACTTCCCGGCCAACGTCCCCGACACCCTGGAGTTCTGGGCGGGTCTGCTGGTCGAGGCCATGCTCGACCCGGTCGCCGCCGCGCGCCTGCAGGGGCCGGCGCTGAACCTGCTCGACCTGCCCCGCTACGGCACCTACCAGCACACCTACGCCGACCTGCTCGCCGCGCACGCCGAGCTCATCCCGCTGGCCGGGGACCGGATCACCGTGCTGGAGCTGGGCGGCAGCCTGGAGGCGGAGGCGCGTGAGCTGTACTTCTCGCTGGCGGGCTCCGAGGCGCCGCTCGCCGCCGAGGACCTGGTGACGCTGCGGACGCTGGCCTCGTCCTGCGCTGAGGAGCCCGAGCGGATCCCCGTGCGGGAGAACCGGGCCGTCATCAACGAGGTGCGGCTGGCCGCCGGGCGTCCCCTCCTGGTGGACACGGTGACCGACGTGCTGCGGCTGGCCTGCGGCTGCTCCGGCGGCGATGTCACGCTGACCGTCCCCACGCGGTTCCGCTCGTTCCGCCGCGCCGAGCGCCGTGCGCTGCTCCAAGCCCTGGACACGGTGGCCTCTCCCGCCAAGCTTGGTGATGTGGGACGCCACCGGGAGCAGTGGAAGCGGCTCGGCGAGCGGCTGCACCCCTACGAGCATCCGGCGTTTCCGCGCGCCGCCCAGGTGTTCGAGGTGGCAAGGGGTCTGCGCCGGGCCGCGAGCCTCGACGGCCGGGTCGAGGCCGCCCTGGCGCAGAGCCGTACCGCGGACGCCGTAGCGCTGCTGGAGAACGCGCCGGGCGCGCTGCTGCGCCGCCTGGACCACCTGCTGCGCACCGGCCCGTCCGTGCCGGCCGTGCTGGACGCCGTCGAGAGGGCCGTGCCCCAGGCGTCCGGCCGTGTCCTGCTGTCCCTGCGCGAGCACCTGCAGAACCGGCTCACCCCCGCCGCCGGCCGCGTCTTCACCAACCGGCACGGCCGGGCCTGGACCTCGCCCGACTCCCGCCCGCCGCTGGAGGACAAGGCGCTGGCGTCGGTGCTCGCCGCCCTGGACGAGGAGATCACGCGCCGCCTGCCCGATCCCGGTGAGCTCACCGTGGACCCGGACGTGCTGGACGTCGCCCTGCCGCTGTCGGGCAAGGCCGTCGCGCCCGGGCTCGGCATGCTGCCCCGCGGCTCGCTGTCGGCGGTGGACGGTGAGCTGCTCAGGTTCTTCGTCTACTGGCGCCAGGCCGAGGAGCGCACCGACTACGACCTGTCCGCGCTCATGCTCGACGCCTGCTACGCGAACCCGGCGCACATCTCGTGGACGAACTACACCAACGGCTTCGCCCAGTACTCCGGGGACCTCACCTCGGCACCGGACGGCGCGACGGAGTTCATCAACATCGACCTCGCCGCCGCGTCCCGGCCGATCATCATCCCCCAGGTCAACATCTACGCCGGGGAGCGGTTCGACGAGGCGGCCGAGGCTTTCTTCGGCTTCATGACCAGGGACGCCGCGCAGCAGGGCGCGCCGTTCGAGCCGCGCACCGTGCGGATGAAATCGGACCTGCGCGGCTCGGGCCGGATCGCGCTGCCGCTCGTCTTCCTGCGCGGGGAGGACGGCGGCTGGCGGGCGAAGTGGCTGCATCTGTACCTGAAGGGGCATCCCCACTTCAACCAGGTGGAGGGCAACCGGGTCACCGCGTCCCTGCTGGTGCGCTCGATGGTCGAGCGTGACTACCTGCGCGTCGGCTACCTGGTCGATCTCATGCGCGCGAAGGGCTCCGCGTCCGGGCAGGCCACCCATATCGGCTTGCAGGCTCCGGCCGGTCTGCCGTCGGGGGCGCGCGTGTACACGCCGAGCACGCTGCACGAGCTGATCCCCGCCTGATAAAGTCGGGGCTGCGAGGCCATGGGAGGACTTCCTTCTCCACTCACCTTTTTAGTGAATCTCTAGTCTTCCCGCCTTCCTCGCCCCCCGGCCGTGAGGCCATTCGAGGGCTTCCTTCTACTTGGGATCCAGAGGGGCCCACTGGGCCGCTGGACGTATCTAGCTCCCGAGCCTTCCTCACGGTCGGGCCTTTGTCTTGGAGTCGCACGAGGTAGCCCAGAACCATTGCACGCTCCACGCCGTGGGCGGCTCTCGCCGACCAGTTGTCTCGCTCGCTCGCGATCCACCCGCATATTCCACCACAAAATGAATATGGCCTGAGACGGTCTGCCTGAATGGTGTGGGTAGGCCGATCGGCCGAAAGTACGCCTGATTGGCGGACCATCGGGTGGGCTCGGAACGGGCTGTTCTGCGGATGAGTCCGTATGGCTTCGCTTGGCACGATCGGGGCATGGGTGATCAGAGCGTAGGCGTAAAGGCGTCGGTGCCGTCTCGGAGCAGGCGGCCGGAATCCTCCTCGGGGAGGGCGGGGTGGCTCGTGCCGGTGGGGTTGGTGGTGCTCAGCCTCATTCCGGCTGTCGCGGGTGTCGTCCGGGTGGGGGAACTGAGCGGCGGGGCGGCGGTAACGGCGGCGAACGCGCGGTTCTTCGCGCAGCCCGTGCCGGTGCTGGTGCTGGTGCACGTTCTCACCGCTCTTCCGTTCAGCCTTCTCGGGGCCTTTCAGTTCGCGGCGGGTTTCCGGCGTCGGTGGCCTCGGTGGCATCGGATCGCCGGGCGGGTGCTGGTCGTGTGCGGGCTCGGCACGGCGGTTTCGGGCCTGTGGATGACCTTGTTCTATCCCCGGCCCGTGAGCGACGGTGATCTTCTCGCCGCATTTCGGCTCGTGTTCGGCGTCGGCATGGTCGTGTCCATCGTTCTCGCCTTCGTCGCCGTGCGGCGGAGGGATTTCGCCGGGCACCGCGCCTGGATCATGCGCGGTTACGCGATCGGCGTGGGGGCGGGCACGCAGGCGCTGACGCAGTTGCCGTGGATCCTGATCGCCGGCATGCCGGGTGAACTCCCCCGGGCGTTGCTCTCAGGCGCCGCGTGGATGATCAACCTGGCCGTGGCCGAATGGTTCATCCGCGGGCGGGCCCGAACCTCCGTCCACACCGGTCTCCGACGGCCGGATCACGGCCTGACGCGGTCGGTTTCATAGGCCCACATGGCGATCTCGACGCGGTTGCGGGCGCCGAGCTTCGCCATCAGGCTCGCGATGTGGGACTTCACGGTGCTGAGGGAGATGTGCAGCTCGTCGGCGATCTCGCCGTTGGTCCGCCCGCGCGCCACCGTGGCCAGGATCTGCTCTTCCCGGTACGTCAGCGCCTCGATGGGCTGCACCGGCGGTGAGGCGGGCCGGGTGCGGGCGAACGTCCCGAGCAGCCGTGCCGTGACGCTCGGAGCGATAAGCGCGTCGCCGTTGGCGGCGGCGTGGACGGCCTGGGAGAGCAGGTCGGCGCCGGCGTTCTTGAGCAGGAATCCCCGCGCGCCGGCCCGCAGGGCGGCGTAGACGTACTCGTCCAGGTCGAACGTGGTGATGACGACGACGGGCAGCGGGTCCTCGACGCCCGGTCCGGCGAGGGAGCGGGTGGCCTCGATGCCGTCCAGGCCGGGCATGCGGATGTCGAACAGGCACACGTCCGGGCGCAGCCGCCGCGCGAGCTCGACGGCACGCCGCCCGTCGCCGGCCTCGCCGATGACCTCGATGTCCGGCTGGGCGTTGAGGATCATCGTGAGCCCGGTGCGGACGATCTCCTGGTCGTCGGCGACGAGCACGCGGACGCTCATCCGCCCGCCTCGCTCACGACGCGGTCCCGGTGCGCGGGAGGACCGCGGTCACGGTCCAGCCCCGGTCGGGGTTCGGGCCGGCCTCGCAGGTGCCGCCGAGCAGGCCGGCGCGTTCGCTCATGCCGATGAGCCCGTACCCGGGCCGTGAGGCCGGGTGCGCGGGGCCGCCGTCCCCGTCGTCGGTCACGCGCAGGCGCACCGACGTGTCGTCGGCGGTGACGCGGACCTCGACGCGGGTGGCGTGGCGGGCGTGCCGCCGGGCGTTGGTGATCGACTCCTGGGCCAGGCGGTAGATCGCGGCTTCCACCGAGGGAGGGAGGTCGTCGACGTCGCCCGAGATCTCCACGTCGACGGCCGGGCCGGAGCGGCCCCGGCTCGCGAGCTCTCTGAGGTCGGTGACGCGCCGTCCGGGTTCCCGGTCCGCCGGCTGGTTCTGCCGCAGGACGCGGACCATGGTGCTCATCTCCGCCAGGGCGCGGGACGCCTCCGCCTCGATCACGCGGAGCGCATCGGTCGCGGCGTCCGGGTGCGACGCCGACGTGGCGAGGCCCGCCTGCGCGCGGATCGCCATCGCCGAGACGTGGTGGGCGACGGTGTCGTGCAGGTCGCGGGCCAGTTGCACCCGTTCGAGCAGTTTCACCTTGTCGAGCTCGCGCGCCCTCGCCCGCGCCCGGTACCGCAGCGCCCCGCCCGCGGCGATGGACACGGATATGACGGCCCAGCCGCCGATCACGTCGGGGAGGCCGGGATGGTCGGAGACCATCGAGTCGCTCACCTTGACGAGGATGATCGCCAGCCCGATCACGACCTCGCGTCCCGACCCCCACCGGCACAACGCGTACGACAGCAGGAGAAGGAACACCAGGGTGTACATCTCCAGGGGGTCGCCGTTCATCACCAGCGGGGACAGGGCGCAGACGCCGAAGGCGATCGCGACCGTCAGCAGCGGCCTGCTCCGGCGCCACAACAGCGTGAGCACCAGCCCGGCGGTGATGGTCACGGAGACGGCCCGCCAGTGAAGGTCCGGCCGCATGACCCCTTCGAGTACCGTGACCGTCACGAGGACCACCACGAGCGCCCGGTCCCGCCATCCGCGAGCCGGCGGGTTGGGGGGACGGGGCTCGTTCCACACGGAGCGAACAAGGGCGTGCACGCAAATATCGTACGCAGCCCACGTCCCTGCGGATCAGCCCAAAGTACGACAACGACGTACCCTTCTGTGCCGCCGGCGCGTTCCCCTCCCCGTACGCACGTGAGGGGGGGGATCGCGCGGCGGCGGCGTGCCGGGTAGCTTATTGCCCGTTTCCGGCCAGGACCGCGCCGCACCAGTGGGAGCCTCATGACCAACGACGCCCGAGCCCTGTTGCCCGTCGCTCTGGAAGCCGCGGCCATCGCCGGCGACCTGATCACCACACACCTGCCCGGCCTGGTCACCGCCAAGGGCGACCGCGACATGGCCACCGAAGTGGACTACGCCGTCGAACGCGCGGTGCGCGACCACCTCGCCCTGCGCACCCCCGCGGTGGGATTCCTCGGCGAGGAAAGCGGCGCCGACGGGCGTACCGGCGACGGGCTCCAATGGGTCCTCGACCCGGTGGACGGCACCGTCAACTTCCTGCACGGCCTGCCGTTGTGCGGCGTCTCCCTCGCACTGGTCCGCGGGGACACCGCAATTCTCGGCGTCATCGGCCTGCCGTTCCTCGGCTCGTTGTACGCGGCGGCCGAGGGCGACGGGGCCACCGTCAACGACCAGCCCATCAAGGCCAGCGGCGCCTCGACCCTGGACGCCGCCCTTGTGTCCGTCGGCGACTACGCGGTGGGCGACGACGCCGTGGAACGCAACCGGGCGCGCCACGCGATCACCTGGCGGCTGGCGTCCCGGGTGCAGCGCATCCGCATGTTCGGCTCGGCGGCGATCGACCTGGTGTGGGTCGCCGAGGGCAAGACGGATGCCTGTCTCATGCTGGCCAACAAACCCTGGGACACCGCGGCCGGCGTCGTCATCGCCAAGGAGGCCGGAGCGCTGGTCACCGACCTCGACGGCACCCCGCACACGACCCGGTCCTCGGCGACCATCGCGGCCGCCCCCGGCATCCTCGCCGAGATCCTCGAGCTGGCCCGCGAGGCCTGATCCTCGTTCACCCGAGTGTTCCGCGCGCGCCCGAGGCCGGCGGCCCAAAGATCTTGAAGTCAGTCTTCCCGATCATGGTCCTTCTGGCCTCGTACCGGGTGGCGGCCGGGGACGGAACCACTCCGCGCCGGCGCGCTGACCCCTGGAGGTCGCTTCAGTGCTGGACGGCGGACGCGCAGGCGATGCAGGTCCTCGCCGCCGGGCGGGCCCTCAGCCGTTCGACGGCGATGGGCCCGCCGCAGCCCTCGCACACCCCGTACGTGCCGTCGTCGAGCCGCTCCAGCGCCGTCTCCAGGTCGGTGAGGTGCTTACGCGCCTGGTGGAGCAGGGCCTGGACGTGCTCACGTTCGAACGCGGTGGCCGACCCCTCGGGGTCGTGCTCGTCGTCGCTCCCCGCCAGCGCGGACGACTCGACGATGTCGTCCCAGTCGTGCGTCAGTGACGCGATCCGCGCCACGGTCAACTCGCGGTCGGCGCCGAGGAGATCGCGCATGTCCGCCCGCTCGGAGGGGGAAAGCACGGGCCCCCGGGATCGCTCTGCCATCACGGTGCCTCACCTCCCCCTCCAGCTTATTCACGGGCGCCACGCCGGATCCGGCGCGGGCGTCAGAGGCCGCGGCGGAGATCGCCCAGCACGCGTGCGCCGGACCGGTGTTCCATCTCGGGGGAGAAGGCGGCGCCGGCGCGGCGGGCGGTCACGGCGAGGCGGGTGTCCTCGGCCATCAGGTCGGCGTTGATCGCCCCGGCGGCGCGGACGCCCGCCGCGGCGGAGCCGATGACCCCCTCGAACAGCCCGGTGATGTTCCCGGCCGCCCACACCCCCGGCACGGCGGTCTGCCCAGTGGCGTCGGCGGCGATGTACGTGCCGATCACCTCTCCGGCCATCTCCTGCTCGACCGGTTCCAGGCCGAGGTCGCTCAGGAGGCCGGCGCGGGCGGTGAACCGCGGAGCCACGACCAGCGCCTGGCGGGGGATCACCGTGCCGTCGGCCAGGCGCACGCCGGTCAGCCGGCCGCCGGACCGTTCAAGGGCGCTCACCTCGCCGTCCACCACGACGACGCCGCGCGCGGCGAGCCGCTCGAACTCTTCGTCGGAGGGCTTGGGGGCGGTGTGCAGGAAGAGCGTCACGTCGTCGCTCCACTGCCGCCACAGCAGGGCGTGGTGCACCGTCAGGGGGCCGGTCCCCAGGATCCCGAGCGCCTGGTCGCGTACCTCCCATCCGTGGCAGTACGGGCAGTGGTGCACGTCCTCGCCCCACAGCTCGGCCACGCCGGGCACCTCGGGCAGCTCGTCCACCAGCCCCGTCGTCACCA
This sequence comes from Sphaerisporangium sp. NPDC051017, assembly GCF_040683095.1. Taxonomy (NCBI): domain Bacteria; kingdom Bacillati; phylum Actinomycetota; class Actinomycetes; order Streptosporangiales; family Streptosporangiaceae; genus Sphaerisporangium; species Sphaerisporangium sp. NPDC051017. Next base: position 27,734 of record NZ_JBFBCI010000006.1, on the reverse strand, counting down.
GCAGCCGCCTGCCGCGGACCGCGCTCCCGTCGTCGAGGCGGGCGGTGAAGCCTGCCGCGTCCCGCTCGACCGCCACGACGGTGCCTCGCGTGATCAGCCCGCCGTACGCGCGGACCTCCTCGCGTCCGGTGGCCAGCAGCTCGCCGGGCGGGGTGCCCTCGCGGCCGAGGTAGCCGTGGACCCCGTCGGCCGGGGCGTTGCGCGGCCGGCCGTCGTCGACGACGACCACCGACCGCTGGGCACGTGCCAGCGTGAGCGCCCCGCTCAGGCCGGCGGCGCCGCCCCCGATCACCACCACGTCGTAACGCCGATCGCCGCCGGTGAGAGGGCCTGATTGCTCGCTCATGTGTTACCTCCGTTCCGAGGCAGATCGTGCGGGAACCCTTGTCGGGTTGACGAATTTCTTTGCCGTGTTGGCAAATGGGACGCATGAACGACGACGAGGCGGGGAGCCGTGGCCGGGACGTCCGCGACATCGTGGCGGCGCGCCTTCCGGGGTACGCCATCAGGTCCGTGACGCTGCTCGGCGAGGGCGAGGACAACGTCGCCTACCAGGTCACCGGCGTCGGCGGCGAGCTGATCGTCCGCTTCGCCAAGGACCCCGACCCGGAGGCCAGGGCCGCGCGGGTCGAGGGCGAGGCCCGGCTGCTCGCCGCCGTCGCGGACCTCGCGCCGCTGCCCGTACCCGAGCCGTGCTTCGCCGACGCGGAGCGGGGCTGCCTGGCCTACCGCAAGCTTCCCGGCCTGCCGCTGACCGGCGTCCCCCTGTCGCGGTGGCCGAAGCACGCCGAGACGGTCGGCGCCGCCGCCGGCGAGCTGCTCGCCGCGCTGCACGGCGCCGCGGCCGAGCACCTGGTCCCTCTGGTCGAGGTCGACCACCAGCCGCCCCGGGTGTGGCTGGAGGAGGCCGCGCAGATGTACGCGACGGTCGCCGCGCGGGTGCCCGCGGCGCGCCGCCCGGCCATCGAGGCATTCCTGGAGGCGCCCCCGCCGCCCGGCCCCGAAGCCTTGGCGTTCTCCCACAACGACCTGGGCGTCGAGCACGTCCTCCTCGACCCGGCCACGGGGACGGTGACCGGCGTCATCGACTGGAGCGATGCGGCGATCTGCGACCCGGCCTACGACTTCGGCCTCCTCTACCGCGACCTCGGTCCCGCCGCGCTCGACCGCGCCCTGAGCCGCTACCCGGGCGACGGCCGGCGCGAGGCGATCGCCGCCCGCGCCGCCTTCTACGCCAGGTGCTCTCTGCTGGAGGACCTGGCCTACGGCCTGGACCCCGGCCAGGACGTCTACTTGTCCAAGAGCCTCGCCGCCCTGGAACGGCTGTACCCGGACGCCGTGGCCCGCGGTGCTCAGGGGAGCAGGGACTTGGGAATGTAGGGTCCGCCGAAAACGAGTGGATCAGCGGCCGGGGCGGGCGCATCATGGCGGCATGGCCCGGGTCAAGGACGTCGTGGTCGACTGCCGTCATCCCGCGCCGGTCGCCCGGTTCTGGGCGGCGGTCCTGGACGGGTACGCGGTCGCCCCGTACGACGAGGCGGAGCTGGAGCGGCTGCGGGGCATGGGCGTCGACGACCCCGAGGACGATCCCACCGTGCTCGTCGAGGCGCCCGGCCGCGCGCCGCGGTTCTTCTTCGTGCTGGTCCCCGAGCCGAAGACCGTCAAGAACCGCCTGCACCTGGACCTGACCTGCGATGACGTCGAGTCAGAGGTCGCGCGGCTGGTCGGGCTCGGGGCGCGCGTGATCGCGGCCCGCGAGGGCTGGACCACACTCGCCGACCCCGAGGGCAACGAGTTCTGCCTGTTCCCCTCCTCCTGAACCTCCGGGCCGGGCCGGCGTGGTGAAACGCGTGTGACGCGCGTTTCACCACACCCGGGGAGAAACACCATGGACGACGGATCGGCGGCGCGGGACGGCGGGCGCCAGGTGTCGTGGCACGGCCGCCACTTCGAGGACTTCCAGGTCGGCGATGTCTACCGGCATCCGCTCTACCGGCGCGGGCACGGCCCGGATGTCACCGCCGTCACCCCGGTCTGGGACGTCCGCGCCAGGCGCGCCCTGGGGGGACGGCGATGAACGACCCTGAGGACGTGCGCGCCCAAGCTCAGGCCGCCAGGGCGTCACGTGCCCTCATGAGGGCGAATCCGAGCAGGTTGAGGCCCTGCCACGTGGCGGGGGAGGCCGCGCGCTCGTCCGAGGCCGCGAGCCCGATGCCCCAGATCCGGTCGCGCGGGCTCGCCTCGACCAGGACGCGGTCCCGGGTGGCGAGCAGGAAGGCCTTCAGCTTTGGATCCCCGCCGAACTTGGCGATGTTGCCGCGGGTCACGATCTCGGACCGGTGCGCGTTCCACGTCTCGTCGGTGAAGCCGCGCACCCTGCGGCCGAGCGCCTTGGCCTCGGCGGGGTGGTCCGCGGCGAGGACGGCGGCGGCGGTCTCGCCGTCGCCGAACAGCCATGCCTTGTGGGCCATCATGTAGTGCTCGGCGGACCGGAACAGGTGGCCGTCTTCGGTGAAGTCGCCCGGCCACCACTGGCTGAGCACGCCCGGGCCGACGCCGCCGTCGCGGGCGGGGCGGTGGCCCCAGAAGAACAGATAGCGCAGGCCGCGGCCGGCTTTCTCGGCGGCGACGGCCTCGTCCACGGAGTACGGCAGGGTGAGAGTCTCGGACACCGTCATACAGTGACATGTCCTGATGCTTGCCTGCCATCGCATATCGCGACCCCGTCGTCACCCTGGGGTCGACGGGGCGTTCTCGGGGGCTGGGGGAAACGTGGATCCGGCCGCGCCGCGGGTGGGGAATCGAGGGATTCGGTCGCTTTGTATAGCGTCGGACCATTGGGCGTCAGTCAAGGATTTTCGAGGTCACCTGGAAATGGTCGGCCCGGTTCTTTTCGGCCGGGCATCCGTAATCGGGCACGGCCTCCGGCAGGGACCGGTGGGGTTGGTGGGGCAGTCGTATTCCCTGGTTCATCCGGGATTATGGACGTCTCGATCGTGCTGACGTGCCGGCCGGACGGGCGTCACGGCATTCGACGGGTGGAGGCCGTCCGGTTCCCATTCGCGCACGATCACTGATGGTCCGTCCCGGACATCTTGTTCGGAGTGAGTAATGGCAGATTTGACAAAACGCCTATAAGATCACGCGTCGTGACTGGTGTCGCTCTGCCGGATCTCCGGTCGGCCGATGACGTGCGCGTTCACGCCGGCATCGGCCTGGGTGCCCAGGCGGCGATCGGAGGAAGCAAATGACCGAGATCATCCGTGTTCACGATGAGCCCGGGGCCGCCGAGAAGATCGGCGGCGTCATCGGCACCGCGTTCCACGACCTGGAGGTGTCGGCTTGGCTCGTCCCGCCGGAGGACGACCGCCGCCAGATCCTGCCAGGCATCTACTCCCGGCATGCCGGGCACGCCTTCGCCTACGGCGACGTACACGCGACGGCCGACGGGGCGGCGGTGGCCGTGTGGTTCCGCAACGACGGGCCCCCGGTTCCCCCGGCGCCCGGCCTTGACGAGTACGTCATGTCGCTCAAGGACGTCTACGCCGACGGTTTCGCGACGCTCGCCGAGCTGAGGGACGAGTACGACCCGCACCTGCCGCACCACTACCTGGCCTACCTCGCCGTGCTGCCCGAGCAGCAGGGCCGGGGCGCCGGAAGCGCCCTGCTGCGCGAACACCACCGCGCGCTGGACGCGGCGGGCGTCCCCGCCTACCTGGAGGCCAGCAGCACCCGCAGCCGCGAGCTGTACCTGCGGCACGGCTACCGCGACGTGGGCGACCCGATGGTGCTGCCGGACGGGCCGGCCCTGTACCCGATGATGCGCCTGCCCGGCCGCTCGTGAGCCGCCGGGCAGGCACGGGGCAGGCATGGTCGCCGGTGCGCGTCACACCCGGGTGACGCGCACGGCGTCCGCGATGACGTAGCCGGTCGCCGAGGTCCAGCGGCTCACGCCGACCATGTCGCGCGTGCCGGCCGCGAGCGTGAACGTGCCGAGGTCGCGCCACTGGCCGCCGCCCGTCCGCTGGTCGACGGTGACGACCTGGTTGCCTGTGGCCGTGGCGACGATGTACGGCGTGGCCGAGTTGTAGCCGGGGTCGGCCGGGTACCGGACCTCGACCCGGTAGGAGCCGGCCTCGGGAACGGCGACCGAGAACCACGCCGGGTCGCTCGCCGCGACGGGGGTCGCGAACCGGTAGTCGGCGCCGTATCGCTGGGGCGAGTACGCGGACGTGCCCCAGGCCGTGCTCGCGGTGAAGCCGGCCTCGGCGTTGTCCACGATGACGCTGAACCCGCCGCCGGTGCCCGGAACCGCCCGGCCCGCGCTGGGCGCGCTCTCGTGGTGCGTGCGGTCGGACGCCGTCACGTAGTAGGTGTACGCGCCGGAGGACGACGCGGTGGTGTCGGTGAATGACGTCGCGCGGGTCGTGGCGAGCAGGTTGCGCGCGTCGGCGAACTGGCACGGGTCCGCGCTCGGGGAGCCGCCGACCCGGTAGACGGCGTAGGACACCGGGGCGCCCGGGCCGCCGCGCCAGGCCAGGGCGACGCCGCCCGCGACCCGCGTCGCCGAGGTGATCGACGGCGCCTGGGGCGCGGACGCCGAGCCGTAAGCCGGGACCAGCGCGGGCCTGGTGTAGTGGTCGGTCATCACCCGGGTGAACGCGCCGATGCGGTCGGCGCGGACGTCCTTGGCGCTGAAGTAGATGTCCCCGGCGACCTCCGGATGCCCCCGGTTCTCGTACAGGTGGCTGGACAGCTCGCCAGGCTGCTGCCACGCCGGGTCCTGGCCGGACACGCCCGCGCGGTAGGCGGCCTGGCCGACGAAGAGCTGGACGCCGGTGCCCCGTACCGTGTCCGACCACCAGGAGGTGAGGGCGGCGTAGTCGGCGGCGGCGAAGCCGATGTGCCAGTAGATCTGCGGCGCGATGTAGTCGATCAAGCCCTGCTTCACCCACAGCCGCGTGTCGGCGTAGATGGCGTCGTAGGACTGCAGTCCGGAGGTGCGCGAGCCGAGCGGGTCGGTCGAGGCGTTGCGCCAGATGCCGAACGGGCTCACGCCGAACCGCACCCAGGGCTTGGCCTGGTGGATGCGCCGGCCCGTCTCCTTGATCATCAGGTTGACGTTGTCGCGCCGCCAGTCGTCGATGGTGGCGAAGCCGCCGCCGTACTGCGCGTAGGTGTCGGCGTCCGGGATCGTCTGGCCGCTGGCCGGATACGGGTAGAAGTAGTCGTCCAGGTGCACGCCGTCGATGTCGTAGCGGGTCACGGCGTCCATGACGGCGTCCTCGATGAACGTCCGCACGGCGGGGATGCCCGGGTTGTAGTACATCTTGCCGCCGTAGGCGAACCGCCAGGACGGGTTCCTGCGTGCGGGGTGGCTCGCCACCAGGCGGTTCGGGTCCTCGTGGTTGGCGACGCGGTATGGGTTGAACCACGCGTGGAACTCCAGGTCACGGGCGTGGGCCTCGGCGACCATGAAGGCGAGCGGGTCGTAGCCGGGGTTGGTCCCCTGGGTGCCGGTGAGCCACTCCGACCACGGCTCGTACGGCGACGGCCAGAACGCGTCGGCCGTCGGCCTGACCTGCACGACGACGGCGTTCATCCGGTCGCGGACCGCGAGGTCGAGCCACGCGCGGAACTCGGACTGCTGCGCGGCCGCGGTGAGGCCGGTGCGGCTCGGCCAGTCGATGTTGGCGACGCTCGCGATCCACATGGCGCGCAGCTGGCGCTTGGGGGTCGCCGGGTCGGTGGCGCAGGCGGCCGACGTCGTCGGGGAGACGGAGACGGCCGGCGCCGTCGCGGAAACGGAGGCGGGGGCGGCGCTCGCGGACGCCGTGGGCGTGAGGAGCGCGCCGAGCAGCAGGAAGGAGAGGCCCAGGGCTGCGGCACGGGCGAGGGAGGCGAGTACGCCGCGGCGGGGGGCGGCCGCGCGGGTGGTTGTGCGGGCGGCTGTGCCGGGGGTGGTGCGGGGAGCGGTGACCGGGGGTGCGGCGGTGAGCCGGCCCGTACGGCCCGCTCCGGGTGTGGTCATGTAAAGAATCTTCATCGCAAGCGCGCCGGAACGCAATAGTCTTCACACGGTCGGTCAGATTGATCTTGACATGCGGTCGAGTCGGACAGAAATCTTCGGTCAAATGGAAAGTAATGTCAATTATCGACATTTGTCATCAAACTTTCTACTGTGCAGCCGTTGGCACCCTCTACCGAGGAGTCCCCATGACACCCCCCGATGTCAGGCCGGCCACAGCCGCACACCGCCTGCTCACCGCCCTCGTCATCTCCTGCTCCGTCCTGGTCTTCACCGTCCGCCCGGCCCACGCCACGGCCCCCGCGCCCCTGCCCGACGCGTTCGCCCGCGCCGCCGCCGCCCAGGAGGTGCCCCGCGACCTGCTCGTCGCGCTCGCCTACTCCGAGACCCACCTCGACGGCCACGGCGGCAAGCCGAGCGCCGGCGGGGGGTACGGCGTCATGCACCTCGTCAGCAACCCCACCAACCACACCCTCGAACGCGCAGCCGAGCTCACCGGCCTGTCGGTGGACGCGTTGCGCTCCGACACCGGCGCCAACATCCTCGGCGGCGCCGCCGTGCTGCGCTCGTACGCCGACAAGGCCGGGCTCGACGCCGAGGCGAGGAAGGACGCCGGGCGGTGGTACCAGGCCGTCGCCGCGTACGCCAACGCCTCGACCCCCGAGATCGCCCGGCTTTACGCCGACACCGTGTACCAGCTGCTCGGCACCGGGGTCCAGGCCGCCGGGGTGACGGTCGCCCCGCAGGAGGTCACCGCCGACCGCGGCGCCTACGCCCGCACCCGCGACCTCAACGCCTCCCTCGCCGCCAGCCCCGACTACCCGAACGGGAGCTGGGTCGCGGCGAGCAGCAGCAACTACACCGCCTCCAGCCGCCCGTCGAGCTACGCCATCGACCGGGTGATCATCCACGTCACCCAGGGCTCGTACGCCGGTACCATCTCGTGGTTCCAGAACCCGAGCGCCCAGGTGTCGGCGCACTACGTCGTCCGCTCCTCCGACGGCGCCGTCACCCAGATGGTGCGCGACAAGGACGTCGCCTGGCACGCCGGCAACTGGAACTACAACACCCGGTCCATCGGCATCGAGCATGAGGGCTTCGTCGACAACGCCTCGTGGTTCACCGACGCGATGTACCGCGGCTCGGCGGCGCTGACCCGCTACATCTGCGACAAGTACGGCATCCCCAAGGACCGCACCCACATCATCGGGCACGTCGAGGTACCGGGCGCGACGCACACCGACCCGGGCCCGCACTGGAACTGGAACACCTACATGTCGTACGTGACCGGCGGCGGCACCCCGTCCTGGTCCACGACCCTCGACAACACCACCGCGGGGCGGTTCACCGCGAGCGCGAACTGGGGCACGTCCTCCTTCTCCTCCCAGCGGTACGGCGCCGACTACCGCTTCGCCAACCCCGTCGCGTCGAGCGACCCGGCCTGGTACAAGGCGGCCATCCCGAGCGCGGGCAACTACCGGGTGGAGGTCTGGTACTCCTCCGACCCCGGCTACAACAGCTCGGCGCCGTACATCGTCGCCACGTCGAGTGGCAACCAGACGGTGTACGTCGACCAGCGATCGGGCGGCGGAGGCTGGCGCAGCATCGGCACCTTCGCGCTCAACGCCGGCGACTACAACGCGGTCGCCGTGAGCCGCTGGACCTCCGGCGTCGGCTACGTCATCGCCGACGCGATCCGCATCTCGCGCGTCTGACGGGCGCGTCCGTCAGCGCCGTGTCCGTCAATGCCGTGTCCGTAAGCGCCGTGTTCGGCGGTGCCTGACGGGACGCCCGTAGCTCCACCCCTGTGGCCCGCGCCTCCGCCCGGAGGCGCGGGCCACGCGCGTTCCGCCGGTCCACAAGGCCAGAATTTCTCGCCAAGCTCGGCGTCGGCGCCGGCGGGCATCGCGGCGAGCGGGCGCGGCGGTCATTTCACGGCCTCGAACAATCCGCCGTGAATATCACTGTCAACCCATTATCAAGGCGTGCCGGAAAGGCGGTCGCGCGTCCGGGAACGCACTCCGCCGGGCGGTCGCGGTGCGGCGTACTCGCACATGGCTCTGGCAAAGCCCCCACAACGGCTGCGCGGTTTCTGCACAGGCGACCCATACGTTCGCTGACATGGCGGACACGCATGATTTCGACGACTGGCTGCGCGACTTCGAGGCCGAGGCGCGGCGGCGCGAGCTGCGGGGTGATCCCGACTGGACGGCGGGCGCACGCCTGCACGGCTCGGTGCTGCGCAGCCTGCAACGCTTCCAGGTCGGCGAGGACGGCGACGGCGCCAACCTGGTCGCCAAGGCCGCCGCGGCGGGCGACGACCGCTACACGCGGGCGGTGCGCCTGTTCGTCGCCGAGGAGCGTAACCATGCGCGGCTGCTTGCGCGCCTGCTGGCCGCCGCCGGCGCGCCGATCATCAGCGGGCACTGGAGCGACGCGGTGTTCGTCCGGTTGCGCCGCATGCTGGGGCTCCGGCTCGAACTGATGGTGCTCATGATCGCCGAGGTCATCGCCCTGCGCTACTACCGGGCGCTGCGCGACGGGAGCGGCGATCGGCTCACCGCGGAGGTCGCGGGCCGGATCTTCGACGACGAGCGGCGGCACGTCCCCTTCCACTGCGACCGGCTGCGCGACGGGTTCCGGGACCTGCCCCGGCCGCTACGCGCGGCCGTGCGCTACGGCTGGTGGGTGCTCACGCTCGGCGTCTGCGCGGTCGTCGCCCTCGACCACGGCCCCGCGCTGCGCCGCCTCGGCGTCCCGGCGACGGTCTTCGTCGCCGATGTGACGGCCTTCTTCGCCGCGGTGACGCACAAGGTCTTCCCCCGCGGGCGGAGGTCCCTCGCCGCCCTCACCTGACTGCGGCCCTCACCGGACGGGTGGTGGTGCGCCGTCGTCGTCCGGGGTGGGCCCGGCGTCGAGCTCGCCGGCGAGGACACGCGCGGCCGCGCTGTACTGCTCGTCCATGCCGGAGTAGCCGTCACGGCGATGGCGTTCCGCCTGGTCGTCGATCCATCGGCTGTGCGCCTCCCAGGCCGCCTGCTTGCTCGTCCCGAGGGCCGCCCCGATCTGCGACCAGGAGGCCCCGGCCGCGCGCGCCGACCGCACGGCGAGCTGCCGGCCGTACGCGGCCTTGCGCGCGATCACCTCTCCGAGGGCGAGCGCCTCCAGCGCCTCCTCCCGCGTCAGGGGAGGCGGCGTGTACGGATCGGCGTCGCCCGTTTCGCCGGAATCGTCCCGCGCCCAGGACGCCAGCGCCTCGCGGGCGCGCAGGTCGTCGTACCGGGCGGTGGCCGTCAGCAGCGTGAACCGCTTCTCGAGCTCGTCAGGTGTGACCATGCCCCGAGTATTTCGTCAGGCCATCCTGACGTCAAGGTGGCCTGACGGGCGTGGCTTCCGCTCAGGGAGGAACCGGTCAGCGGGGGTCGGGGCTCCAGTCCTCGAAGTTGTCTCGACCCGTCGATGACTTCGCGGTTCATGTCGGTCTCGATCACCCCGGGGGCGATGGAGTTAACGCGGATTCCCTCGGCGGCGAGCTCGAGCGCCATCGTGCGTCCCGCCGCCTCGAGCCCGGCCTTCGATGCGACGTAGGCGACGTTGCCGGCATAGGGCACGGCGTCGTGGATGCTGGTGATGTTGACGACCGATGGAGCAGCCGACCTGCGCAGCTGAGGCAGCAACGACCGGGCGAGGAGCACCGGTGCCTGGAGGTTGACGCGGAGCGTTCGAGTCAGCGCCTCGGCCTCGATGCTCTCGAGGCGCGTCGGCTGCTCGAGCCCCGCGTTGTTCACGAGCACATCGTGTCCACGCGCTCCGCAACGTGGGTAGCTAGCTGCTCGCAGCCCTCGGGAGTGGACAGGTCAGTGAGGAACAGGTCCGGCGCCTCAGCGCCCTAGGCTCGCCCTGGAGTCCCGTGTCGGAGCACCCGCATCCCGGCATCTTCGAGCGCGTCAGAGCCGTTCGATGACGACGGCGTTCGCCATCCCCTGTCCTTCGCAGACGGCCTCCAGGCCGTAGCGGGCCCCGGTGTCTTCGAGCCGTGTGAGAAGCGTGCCGAGCAGTCGCGTTCCCGACGAGCCGAGGGCATGGCCGAGCGCGATCGCGCCGCCGTACGGATTCAGAAGTTCCGGGTCCGCGTCGAGGTCGCGCACCCATGCGAGCGGAACAGACGCGAACGCTTCGTTGATCTCGAATGCGCCGATGTCGGTCATCGTGAGGTCGGCGCGGGTGAGGGCGCGTCTCGTTGCGGGGATCACCCCCGTGAGCATCTCGATCGGGTCGCTCCCCACCACGGCATGGGAGACGAACCGCGCCCGCCGGGTGAGGCCGAGCTCCGACGCCTTCGCTTCGCTCATGATGAGCGCGACGCTCGCGCCGTCGGTAAGCGGCGAAGAGTTTCCCGCCGTCACACGCCACGTGATGTCAGGGAACCGTGCGGCAGCGTCCGATGACGCGAAGGCCGAGGGCAACGCCGCCAGATCCGACGCGTTCGTGCCCGGACGGATGGTCTCGTCCGCCGTGTGGGGTGCGGCCGCTCCGGGCGGGGTCACCGGGACGATCTCGTGGTCGAAGACTCCTCGAGCGGTTGCGGCGGCGGCGCGGGCGTGCGACAGCGTCGCGTAGGCGTCGAGTTCGTCTCGGTCCAGGCCCCAGCGTCGGGCGACCAGTTCGGCCGAGATCCCCTGCCCGACGAGGCCCCCCGTGAATCTCCGGCCGATTGCGGGTCCGAACGGGTCTCGACCAGACGTGGCGAAATTGAGCGGGATCCGGCTCATCATCTCGACGCCGCCGGCCAGGACGGTGTCGTGAATCCCCGCGGCGACAGAGGCGGCGGCGAACGTCACAGCCTGAAGTCCGGAGCCGCACTGCCGATCGACGGTCGCGCCGGGAACCGTCACCGGAAAGCCTGCTGCGAGCACGGCGTTGCGCGCGATGTTCATGGCCTGCTCACCCGATTGCCCGACGCAGCCGATCAGGACGTCGTCGATGATCGCGGGGTCGAGCTCGTTCCGTGCCGTCACCGCGCGCAGAAGCTCTGCGAGCAGGTCGACGGGATGGTAGGTCGATAGCGCGCCGCCCGGCTTGCCCCGCCCTGAGGCGGTTCGGACGATGTCGACGATGACGGGGGTCGGCACGGCGATGCTCCTCGTTGGTGAGTGACCGTGTGAGGTCGACGATGACTATTGCAGGTTCACATATTGCCCACAAGGTCGGTTGACAAGCGGCTGTTGTTGGGATGATGGTCTTACTCACGAACTAATGCAGCTTCACAATGACGTGACCGAACGCGCGACGAAGTGACTGCTGCGACCCACAACGAAGGTGAGCAGACCATGACGTCCACTCAGCAGTCCGAGCAGTCGACGAGTCAGGCCGAGAACGCCGTGCTGCCGATCGGCGACCAGCTCGGACGCCTTGCCGCCGAGAAGCCCGACGCGCCCGCGGTGACCTGTGGCGCCGTCACCATCACGCGCGGCGAGCTGGAGTCCTCGACGAACCGGCTTGCGCGTGCCTATGCAGAACTGGGGGTCGGGCAGGGGGACTACGTCACGATCGTTCTCCCCAACGGCCTCGAGTGGATTCAGGCGGCGGTCGCCGCATGGAAGCTCGGTGCCATCGTCGCCCCGCTCTCGGCGCGCCTGCCCGAGAACGAGTACCGCGACATCCTGGCGCTCGTGCCGCGAGCGCTCATCGTCGGACGCGAGGGAACCGATATGTCCACGCCCAGCGTTCCGAGCGGCTTCGAACCCTCGTCATCGCTTTCGGATGAGCCGCTCCCGTCGGTCGTGTCGCCGGTGTGGAAGGTCGTGCCCTCCGGCGGGAGTACGGGCCGTCCGAAGCTCATCGCCGCCACCCAGGACAGCCGCATCGACGCCGGCCCGCTTGCAGCGGCGATGGGGCTGATCCCCGGCGAGACGCAGATCGTCACGGGCCCGCTCACCCACAACACCCCGTTCGTCACCACGATCCAGGGACTGCTGCTCGGGCAGCACGTGGTCCTCATGGCTCGCTTCGACGCCGAGGAGTGCCTGCGCCTCATCGCCGAGCACCGTGTCACGTTCATGTCGACCGTCCCGACGGTGCTGCAGCGGATGCTCCCCGTCTACAAGGCAGACCCGAGTGCCTACGACGTCTCATCGATTCACCACCTGTGGCATATGGCGGCTGCGTGCCCCCCGGAGCTGAAGGAGGCGTGGATGGACATCCTCGGCCCGACCGCTGTCTGGGAGATGTACGGCGGCAGCGAGATGGTCTCGGTCACGGCTATCCGCGGCGACCAGTGGCTGGCGCACCGTGGGTCGGTGGGTCGCCCGCTCGTCGGCGAGATGAAGATCGTCGACGAGGAGGGGCGCATGCTCCCCGCGGGGGAGGTCGGCGAGATCTTCATGCGGCCGACTGCCGGCGCCACGTATCGCTACATCGGGTCCGAGCCTGAGACGAGGGACGGATGGGACACGGTCGGTGACCTCGGGTGGTTCGATGAGGACGGGTTCCTGTACATCAGCGATCGCCGGGTCGACATGTTCAACGTCGGCGGTCGCAAGGTGTACCCCGCTGAGGTCGAGTCCGCGATCTCGGCGCACCCCGCGATCCTCTCCTGCCTCGTCGTCGGCATTCCCGATGACGACCTTGGGCAGGTCCCCTACGCCCTCGTCGAGGCAGACCCCTCGGCCGAGCTCACGGCCGATGAGCTCGTCGCATTCCTGGCCGAACGAATCGCCGGGTACAAAGTGCCGCGACAGATCGAGTTCAGAGACGCTCCGCTGCGCGACCTTGCGGGCAAGGCCCGCCGCACGGCGGTCCGCGACGAGGTCATCAGCCGACTTGTCGGGTCGACCCAATCGTGACGACACTGGTCGTGGGCGGTACGGGGCCGCGGGGAAGAGGACTGCCGATGACAACGCCGAGCCCTGTCGCCGATCAGGCCCCGCGCCGGCGGCCCCGTGACCGCCGCCGGCAGATCCTTGACGCAGGAGCGGCGTTATTCGTCTCCCGCGGTTTCGAGCAGACCGGGATGAGCGATATCGCCGAGCGCGTCGGCATCAGCGCCTCCGCGCTCTACCGCCACTTCCCGAGCAAGCGTCACATGCTCTCGGAAGTCGTCTCGGGCGGGCTGGAGCCGATGTTCGCCGCCATCGAGACCGCCGAACTGCACGATGTCGCCGCGGCGTTGGACCATCTCGCGGGGATCGCGCTGGATGGGCACGAGCTCGGTGTGCTTTGGCAGCGCGAGGCACGCCATCTCTTCCCCGTCGACCAGGTCCGTTTGACGCGGCGACTCCTGGCCGGACATCGGCGATTCGCCGCCTGGGTGCGCACCGCGAGCCCGGCGGTGAACGACGGCTCCGCAGACTTCCTCGCGTGGGCGCTGCTCGCTCTGCTCGTCAGTCCCTCCTTCCACCATGTCGACATCGGTCGCGCCGAGTACCAGCAGATCCTCGCGCGGCTTCTGAGCGCGGTGTTCGAGTTCCGTCTCGGCGATGTCGAGCTGCGCGCCGGCACGGGAGCGTCGGCACAGCCGCTGATGCCGGCATCCCGTCGCGAAGCGCTGCTCGCCCAGGCGACGCGGATGTTCGCCAGATCCGGCTTCGAGAGCGTCAGCCTGGAGGAGATCGCCGCTGCGGTCGGCATCGCCGGTCCCAGCGTCTATAACCACTTCGCGACGAAGGCCGACCTGCTGACGTTGTCGTTCCGTCGAACGATCGAGGTGCTGTTCTCCGGAGTCGGCGCTGCTTATGCCTCGGGCGGGGACGCCGAGGCCACGCTTCGGACGCTCGCCGGTTCCTACGTCGACTTCACCCGAGGCAATCAGGACTTCGTCGGCGTGCTGATCACCGAGCCGCGCCACCTGTCGCCCGTCGAACAGGAGGTCGCGCGGCGCGCTCAGCACGATTACCTGACCGAGTGGACGCACCTCCTGCAGCTGTCCCGGCCCTCGCTCACACCGGGTGAAGCGCGGATCCGGGTTCACGCTGCGGTCGACATCATCAACAGCGCCGCGCGGGTCCCGCAACTCAACAGGTACCGGGGCGTGCCGGGAGCGCTCGGCGCCCTGTGTCACTTGCTCCTCTTCGAAACCGCGACAGACCTTCAGCGGTAACCCGCAGGATCCACCCGACCCGATGCGGCGCCACACCCTGCACATTGGAGTGCCATGCCCATCCAAAACGACGCCCCGGTAGCCGCTCTGGAGGCTCCCGCGGCCACCCCGTTCGCCCGACTCGTCGGAGTGATCTTCTCCTCGAACGCCGGCACATTCGTCGCCTTGTTCACCGCGACGCAGCTGCTGCTGACGCTCCATACGACGCGCATCGCCGGCGAGGCCGCCGCCGCGTTCGGAATCATCACCGGCTTCGGGGCGCTGTTCGCCCTGATCGCCAACCCCCTGGCCGGGCGCATCAGCGACCGCACGGCGGCTCGCCTCGGCCGTCGCCGTACCTGGATCCTCGTCGGCGGGCTCAGCGGTGCCCTCGTGTACTTCGGGCTCGCATTCACCACCGAGATCTGGCAGGTGGCCGTCATCTGGTGCGTCGCTCAGGTCATGTACAACTTCCAGTTCGCGGCGACGAGTGCACTGCTGGCCGACCAGGTCCCCCACACGCGACGGGGCACCGTCTCCGGCTTCATGGGGCTCTCGGGAGCGCTCGCGCCGCTCGTCGGCATCGCGCTGGTGAGCATCGTCACCGACCCGGCCGTGCAGTGGGGTGTGATCGCCGTCACCTCGGCAGCACTCAGCACACTCGCGGTCCTCATGCTGCGTGATCCGAAGCACGTGCCTGCCGCCGGCGAGGGCGGACTCAACCTGAAGGAACTCCTCCGCTCGTTCTGGCTCAACCCCTGGAAGCACCCCGCGTTCGGGTGGGCGTTCTTGGTGCGGTTCCTCGTCACCTGCGCGTATGCGAGCGGAACCTACGGAGCCTTCTTCATGATGGACCGGTTCGGGTTCACGCCCGAGGATGTCGCGGGCCCCGTCCTGCTGACGTCGCTGCTCGCAGTCGCCCTCCTCGCCCTCGGCAGCGTCGTCGGAGGCTTCGTCTCAGACAAGCTCCAGCGGCAGAAGCCATTCGTCGTCGCGGGCGGCGCAATCGGCGCCGCCGGGCTCACGCTGCAGGCCTTCGCGCCCTCGATCGAGTACGTGTACGTGGCAGCGGCGCTGCTCGGCATCGGTACCGGCCTGTTCTTCGCGATCGACAGTGCACTGTGCGTGCGCATGCTGCCGAGCGCCGAGAACGCGGGCAAGGACTTCGCGATCATCAACATCGCGAACACCGTCCCGCAGTCGTTCGTGCCGTTCATCGCACCCGCGCTGCTCGCGCTCGGTGGATACAACGCGCTGTATCTCACCCTGGCCGCGTTCGGCCTCGCGGGCGCCGTCGCGGTGGCGCGACTCCCGGAACTGGGTCGCGAAGGCGACCCCCGATTCGCCGCGATCACTCGCGGCGAATGAACTGTCCGTCCCACGGAAGAAGGAGGCCGGCGTGAGCCGCTCCAGCATCACTCTGTCGGGCTTCGAGATCGCAGAGGCCCCCCTCGACGTCGACATCGCACTCGTTGCCGAGTCGTCCTGGATCCCCGCGATCGTCCCCGGCGGTGTGCACGAGTCCCTGCTCGCGGCCGGCCTGATCGAACACCCCTACCGCGATGAGAACGAGGCCTCGATCCGCTGGATCGAAGAGCGGGACTGGTGGTATCGGACGCGCTTCGATGGGCCGAGCGAGCTCGCGGCCGACGAACGTGTCCGTCTCGTGTTCCACGGCCTCGATACCGTGGCAGATGTCTGGCTCAACGGTCGTCACGTCGGGGGGCACGAGAACATGTTCCGGCCCGCGGACTTCGACGTCACCGCAGTTCTGCAACCCGTCAACGAGATCCTCGTAAGGTTCAGACCGCCCCTCGCCGGACTCGACGTTCCGCCCCAGGCCACCGCATTGTTCACCCGTTTGGCCGCGGTGCTCGCCGCAATGAGCGGACGCCGGTCAAAGGATGCCGCGCCCCAAGCGAACACAGGCGGGGGAACCTTCATCAGCGAAATGCTTCCCCTCGCGACTCTGCGCCGGAAGGCGGCATTCTCGTGGGGATGGGACTTCGGCCCGCGAGCGCCGTCGATCGGGATCTGGCGGCCCGTCGAACTCCGTCGCGAGCGGATCGCCACGATCACCGGACACCACATCCGCACCGAAGCGATCGAGCCGGATGGCACGGCTCTGGTGACCGTGCTCGTGGAGGTGGAGGACTTCTCGCCGACGCCATCCCTGCAGGCTTCCGTTTCGCTGGTCTCGCCCCGGGGCGCACGTCACGATGTCTCGTTGCCCGTCGTTGACGGGCGCGCAAGGGGTCTGCTGCGGATCGCCGACGCCGAGCTGTGGTGGTCGCACGACCTGGGTGAGCCGTCGTTGTACGACGTCACGGTCGTGCTCGTTGCCGGCGGCGTCGAGGTCGATGCCCTGAGCGACCGAGTAGGGATCCGGCGCATCGAGCTCGACAGATCCGACGACCCCGAAGGCGGCCGACGGTTCGGCTTTGTGCTCAACGGCGTGCCGATCTTCGCCCGCGGTGCGGCGTGGTTGCCGGCGGACATGCTGGTCGGTTCGGTGTCCGCGGAGCGGCACCGCGAACTCGTCGGACTCGCGCGCGACGGCGGAATGAACATGCTCCGCATCTGGGGCGGGGGCATCTACGAGCACGACGCCTTCTACTCCGCGTGCGACGAACTTGGCGTGCTGATCTGGCACGACTTCATGTTCGCGTGCGTCGACTACCCGAGTGCCGACCCGAAGCTCGCAGCGGAGGTCGCCGCAGAAGCCGAGTATCAGGTACGTAGGCTGCGCAACCGGGCATCGATGGCGCTGTGGGCGGGTAACAACGAGGTGCACGTGCTCCACGGCTACGCGTATCAGAATCACGACCCGGGCGATTGGGGCTGGCACTTCTTCCACGACATCCTGCCGCGCGCGGTGGCGGAGCACGGCGGCGGAGTCCCGTACTGGCCGGGCAGTCCGTGGGGCGACTCGCCGGAGGAGGGTTTCCTCGCGATCAACGGGGTTCGCGACGGCGATCGCCACGCGTGGGAGGTCTGGCACGGGATGGACGTCGGCGCCGGCGGCGGAGACTACGCGTCGGCCGGCGAGGCCCGCCACTACCGCCGCTACGCGAACGACACGGGTAAGTTCATCAGCGAGTTCGGCATCCACGCGTCGCCCGAACTGAGCACGCTGGAACGCTGGATCACGCCGGCTGAACTGGACGTGCACAGCCCGACGATGGATGCGCACAACAAGGATCACCCGAAGAACAAGGGTGACGCCATCATGGAGATCATCACGGGCCTGCCCCAGTCGATGCCGCAGTATGTGGACTTCACGATGGTCACGCAGGCCGAAGGGCTGAAGTTCGGCATCGAGCACTATCGACGTCGGCAGCCAAGCAACAACGGCACGTTGGTATGGCAGTTCAACGACGTCTGGCCGGGGTTCAGCTGGTCCGTCGTCGATTACGAGGGAGTGCCGAAGGCGGGGTACTGGTACGCCAGACGCGCCTACGCCCCCGTCCTTGCGAGCTTCCGCCAGGTCGGGGACGGCCTCGAGCTCTGGATCTGCAACAGCACCGCGTCGCTGGTGACGACGACCGCTCGCGTGTCTGTCAGCCCGTTCGAGGGGCGCGGGAAGGGTGAGACCGTCGCGGCGACCGTCGAACCGCGCTCCGCCTCGCTCGTGTGGCGCACGGAGGGCCCGTTCAGCGAAGACCGGTTCGCTTGGGTCGAGAGCGTTGACGGAGCGTTCCCCGAGAACCGCCTGTTCTTCGCCGAGATCAAGGATCTGCCGTTCTCCGAGCAGGCGCTCGAGGTGACGATCACGGATGCGGGGGACGGTGAGGCTGTGGTCGACATCGCTGCGGAGCACTTCGCCTACTTCGTGCACCTGCCGACCCCCGCCCCGGGCGTGAGGTTCAGCGACAACTACGTCGATCTGCGAGCAGGGACCAGTCGGCGGATCCACGTGACCGGTCTGCCGTCGGGTTTCGGAGCCGATGACCTGCGGGTCGAGACCTATGCCGGCATGCCGAACCGAAGCTGACTCGTCGATCGAAGCGTGAGGGAGAGCACCGGTGCTGGTTCGCCGGTGCTCCCTCGTCTACTTCTTCGTGGCGGCGAGCGCGTCGGCGAACGCCTTCTGGGCGGCCCCCGACAGCGCGCCGATCGTCTGCGCGCGAGCCTCCGACGCGAGGTGGGCCGACAGCGAGGTCTCTAGACCGGCATCCACGAGCGCCTTCGTGCCCTGCGCGCCGAAGGCCGGTGCGGCGGCGATCTGCTCGGCGAGGCGGGTGGCTGCTGCGAGCGGATCGTCATCGATGGCGGAGACGAGGCCGCACGCGAGCGCCTGTTCGGCGTCGAGCGATCCGCCCGTGAGGAACAGGTGCGCGGCGCGGCCGTAGCCGATGTGGCGCGGGAGCAGCCAGGACAAGCCGAAGTCGCCGGCGGTCATTCCCAGGCGCAGGAACGGAGCCGAGAAGCGCGCATCCGGCGCGGCGATGCGGAGGTCGGCCGCGGCGGCGAACGAGAATCCCGCTCCGACCGCGTGCCCGCGGATGGCGGCGACGACAGGCTGGCGGATCGAGCGGAGCGTCTGAGTGACCGCCGCTCCGGCCTGCATGCCGGCATGCATGGCTTCGACGGGATCGGCGACTGCCGGATCGGCGAGTCCTTCATCGAGGTCGAGTCCTGCGCAGAACGCGCGCCCCTCGCCGGTGAGCACGATCGCGCGCACGTCGCCGCGTCGTCCGAGTCCTTCGAGCGCATCCCGCAACTCGCGCAGCAGTGCGAAGGTGATCGCGTTGAGACGGTGAGGCCGCGCCAGTCTGACTGTGGCGACCGGACCATCGATCCGGATGCGGACCGTCTCGAGCGAGGCTGCGGACGCGTCGTTGTTCATGCCAGGACTATAACAGTCAACATAGAGTTGGTCATACGATCTAGAGTGGTCAGCGGCCGTCCGACGGAGGACGGCCGTTCGAAACCAGGGAGCATGCGCGCATGACAACAGATCAGGTTCTCACCGACTTTGAAGGCCGGACAGCGTTCGTGACGGGCGGTGCCCGCGGCATCGGTCGCGGCATCGTGAAGGCCCTGCTGCGGCGCGGCGCGCGCGTCGGCGTCGCCGACATCAGCGTTGACGCGCTCGAGCAGCTTCGCGAGGACCTCGGCGCAGACACGGGCCGGCTGGGCTGCTATCAGCTCGACGTCGCCGATCGGGCTCGGTACGCCGAGGCCGCGAGCGCGGTCCAGGCTGAGCTGGGAGACGTGACGCTGCTGTTCAACAACGCCGGCGTCATCGACAGCGTGAGTCCGACCAAGCTCTCGTACGCGATGTGGGATCATGTCATGGGCATCAACCTCGAGGGTGTGTACAACGGCGTCCAGAGCTTCTTGCCGGGAATGATCGCGTCTGAACAGCGCTGTCACATCGTCAACACGTCGTCGGAAGCGGGGCTGCTCGAGGCCGGTTCAGGCTTTCTGTACCACGCGAGCAAGTACGCGGTCGTCGGGCTCAGCGAAGCGCTCCGTCGCGAGCTCGCACACTTCCAGATCGGTGTGTCAGTGCTCTTCCCCGGCCCCGTCGCGACCGATATCGTGCAGAACACCCGCGGACTCCGGCCGACGAGCGCGCCGGCTCAGTCGAGTCGGGTGACGCAGATCCTCGACACGGCTCACGAGGTGCTCAAGGCGCAGGGCGCATCGCCAGATGCGGTTGGGGAGCTCGTGCTCGAAGGCGTCGAGACCGATGCCGCCTATATCGCCACGCGCAGTGAGCTGCTGCCGTACCTTCGGCTGCGCACCGAAGCGGTCGGGGCGGCCATGACTCACGCCGACGAGTTCCTCGCATGTCAGTCCACCCGGGCATGATGGTCGCCCGGTCGGCGGCGCCCGCTGTCGACTCCGGCCGCGGTTCTAGGATGATCCCGTGAGTTCTCTCCCCCGACGCCGGATCGACGAGATCGGCGACGAGAGTCGGCGGCGAATTCTGGATGCCGCGGAAGAGCTGTTCGCCGAGCGCGGCGTCGACCGCACGTCGTTCGTCGACATCGCCGAGCGATCGGGCATCAGCCGCGGCAGCATCCCGTGGCACTTCAATAACAAGGACGGACTCATCCTCGCCGTGGTCGAGCGGGCGATGAACCGACTAGCCCGATCCGAGCGGCACGGCACCGTGCCGTCGCTGGGGGAGGTGCTCGCGGACTACCTCACGTGGGCGCGGGACACTCCCTCCGGGTTGATGTTCATGATTCTCACCGAGGCGATGACGAGCACCGGTGTCGTCCACGCCCAGTACCAGGAGTTCCTCGAATCGCGCAGGGCGGCTGTTCAGGCATGGCTTCGTGCGCAACGGCCGGAGGGCGTCGCCGCCGACTGGGCGGGCGAGCGTGAGAGGGCGTTCGCCGCGGGGATCAACGGCGCAGTCATGGGCATTCACCTCCAGGCGCTGATCGATCCGGATGGGGTCGACCTTCAGGCCGGTCTGGCCCTCATCGCGCAGCTCATCGACGACAACCTCGACGATGTCTGGGTCGAAGGGGCGGACCCCCGACCCTGAGCCGCGGCGATCGCCTCGAGCATCTAGTCGACGGCTTGGAAGGTCATCGCGCATGCTCTATGGTGACCAACATAGAATTGGCAAGGCAGCCAAGTGTGCTGCTCCGTCGCCGGAAGGAACGAGCACGTGTCGGAAGTCACCTATCAGCGAATCCGCGTCGACACCCCCGTGGCGCACGTCGCCCGCATCACTCTGGCGCGGCCCGGGACGCGCAACGCCCAGGATTACCTGATGCTCCACGAGCTCGATGACGCGTTCCAGAGCGCCACCCTCGACGACGACATCCACGTGATCGTGTTGGCAGCGGACGGGCCGCACTTCTCGTCGGGACACGACCTCACCGGCACCTCGACCGGGGCGGACTTCGAGCCGAAGAACATGACGGGCGGATACCTGCAGCCCGGGCAGGCCGGCGCCATGTCGAACGAGGAGGAGTTCTACCTCGGGATGTGCTGGCGGTGGCGCAACGTGCCGAAGCCGACCATCGCGCAGGTACAGGGCAAGGTGATCGCCGGCGGGCTCATGCTGGTATGGCCTTGCGACATCATCATCGCCAGTGACGATGCGACTTTCTCCGACCCCACGGTGGCGTTCGCGCTGAACGGACACGAATACCACACCCACACGTGGGAGTTCGGCCCGCGCAAGGCGAAGGAGATGCTGTTCCGCGGCAACGCGCTCACCGCCGAAGAGTGTCGCAGCCTGGGGATGGTCAACCACGTCGTCCCTCGCGACGATCTCGAGGCGTTCACGCTGGAGATCGCCGGCGAGATCGCTCAGCGTCCGCCGTTCGGGTTGAAGCTGGCGAAGCTTTCTGTCAACGGCGCGCTCGAGGCCCAGGGGCAGTACAACGCTCTGCGACACGCATTCGCCCTGCACCAGGCCGGTCACGCCAACGCCCGCGCGGTGTTCGACGGCATCCCGGTCGACCCGGCCGGGCTCGCGGTCATCCGCGAGCTGTCAAAGCGATGACCTCGACCACCCCCACCCGCGAGACCGCACGATCCACGAGGACGAAGAGATGAAGCTCTGGACCGCCACACTCGGAGACGGCGCCAAGACGGCCGCGCTGATCCACGGATTCACCGCCGATTCGGGCATCTGGTTCGAGTTCGCGCCGTGGCTTGCCGGACAGGGCTACACCGTGACGCTCGTAGATCTGCGGGGCCACGGCCAGAGTCCCCGCGCCGAGTCGTACGGCTACTGGGAGATCGCGAACGACCTGGTCGACACCCTCCCCACCGGCCTGGACCTCATCATCGGCCATTCCCTCGGCGGCCGACTGCTCGGCCACGTCGTCGATCGCCTCCGCCCGGCCAAAGCGATCTACCTCGATCCCGCATGGACCATCCCAGAGGGCGAGACCGCGACGATCCTCATCCACGAGGACGGTTCGCCGATCACCGCCGACGAACTGGCGGTGCTCATGCCGACCCGCAGCCCCGCGCAGCATCGCCAGATCGTACAGTTCACCGAGCGCTTCGATCTGACGATGTTCCACAAGGCGGATGGCGGGCTCGCTGACTTCGATCCGCCTCAGACGCCGGTGGTACCGTCGCTCCTCGTGCTCGCGGACCCCTCCGCGTACGTCCCGACGGATCTGCAGGAGCGACTGCGCGACGGCGGCTACGTCGTCCGCGTGGTCCCGGGCGGGCTGCACGACCTGCAGCTCGACAATCTCACGGCGACCGAACAGGCCCTGGCGGACTGGCTGTGAACGGGATCGTCGCAGCAGCCGCGTCGGAGGTCGACACCGTCCCGAGCCCGGAGTACACGCTCGTCGTGAATCACCCCGATGGCCGGCTTGAGCCATGACTGAGTCAATTGCCCCCATCACCTACGACCGAGCCCAGATCAGCGTTGGCATTGTGCACTTCGGTGTCGGGAACTTCCATCGCTCCCACCAGGCGATGTACCTCGACCAGCTGCTGCGCAACCCGTCCACGTTCGCTGCCGCTGCACAGTGGGGAATCTGCGGCATCGGCGTCCTGCCGAGCGACGCCCGCATGCGGGACGCGCTCCGCAGCCAGGGCCACGAGTACACCCTCATCGAGCGCCACCCGGACGGGGCTGCTCCCGCTACGTGCGTCGGGTCGATCGTCGACTTCCTCTACGCCCCCGACGAGATCGACGCCGTTCTGGAACGCCTGGCCGACCCCGCCACTCGCATCGTGTCGTTGACCATCACCGAAGGTGGCTACAACATCAGCGACGTCACCGGCGAGTTCGACACCGCCAACCCCGCGATCGTTGCGGACGCGCAGCCAGGCGCTGCGCCGGCCACGGTCTTCGGGATCATCGTCGCGGGCCTGCGACTGCGCCGCGAGCGGGGGGTCGCTCCTTTCACGATCATGTCGTGCGACAACATCGAGGGAAACGGTGACGTCGCCCGCCGCAGCTTCGCCGCGTTCGCGGGCCTGATCGACCCGGAGCTGGCATCGTGGATCGAGTCGTCGGTGTCGTTCCCGAACTGCATGGTCGACCGCATCACACCCGTCACCACCGACGCGGACCGCGCGTGGGTGCTCGAGCGGTACGGCGTCGACGACGCCTGGCCGGTGCTGAGCGAGGACTTCGTTCAGTGGGTGCTCGAGGATCACTTCCCGTTGGGCCGCCCCGCGTTCGAGCAGGTCGGCGTGCAGCTGGTCGGGGATGTGCGCCCCTACGAGCTGATGAAGCTGCGGCTCCTCAACGCCGGCCATCAGGCGCTTGCGTACTCCGGCATCCTCTCCGGATACGAGTTCGCACATGAGGGGGCGTCAGACCCGGTGATCGTCGGCCTCCTTCGCGCCTACATGGACCGGGAAGCCACCCCGACCCTTGCGCCGGTGCCGGGGGTGGATCTCGACGCGTACAAGGACCGGCTCATCGAGCGGTTCGCGAACCCCTACGTGCGGGACACGCTGGCGCGGCTGGCGACCGATGCCTCCGATCGAATACCGAAGTGGCTCGTCCCCGTCATCCGTGAACGCCGCGACGCCGGCGAAAGCGTGCCGCTGAGTGCATCCGTGGTGGCCGGCTGGGTGCGGTATGCCGAACGTCACGCCACGACCGATGACGTGCCGTTCCGCGACCGTCAGGAAGCAGCAGTCCTTGAGGCCGTCGCGCGCAACGCCGACGACCCGGTCGGGTTCCTTCGCAACCCCGACTGGTTCGGCACCCTGGCCGACGACGCCGACTTCGTGGCCGACTACGTCGCAGCGCTCGATGCCTTCCGCCGGGCCGACGACCCCCGCCCGGAGATAGAGCGACTCGTCCAAGGCTGATGATCTCCGCCGCACCACCCATCTCGTCGATGCCGCATGCGATCGGCTTCCGCCGCGCGGCCAGGTCGCCGTTGACCAGCGAAGCATCACGGCGAGAAGGGCGTGTGTCTCGGTGTCCACCGAGGGCCGGGCGGCTGAATGCCGCCCGGCCCTCGGCCGATGTGTTGTCTAAATTAGGACGCGCGTAGCTGGGGACCACTTGGGGACCGGCGGGCCTTCAGGTGAGCGCTCAGCGCCGCTCCGCGTCCGTGATCGACTGCCGGTCGGGGTGTAGGTATCGCTGGGTTGTGGTCAGCGATCCGTGTCTAGCGATCTTCCGTAGGACATGCACCGGCACGCCTGCGTCGTCAGCTCAGTAGCAGAAGGTCTCCCAGGTGCCGATCTGCGATCTCGGCGTGCGGGCGCGGAGCATGCCCTGCGATTCGCCCGTGTAGCCCTCCTCCACCGCGACGAAGAGCCCGTTGGATTTCGCCCGGATCTGGCCGCAGTAGCCCTCCCTCGGTTCGAATTCGGTGTAGAAGAGCTCCCAGGAATCGATGAGGCTGTCCTCGCTCGTCCGGGCCCGCAGCATGGCGTAAATCGTGCCCTGGTAGCCCATCTCAACCGACACGTACTTATTGTTGCTTTGCGACTTGATGGTGGTGAGCTTGCTGAACGGGTCGCGGCAGACGGTGAACAGCTCCCAGGGACCGACCCAGCTGGAGCGCGCCCTCAGCTCGTACTGCCGGTCACCCGGGTAGTTCCACTCCATCGAAACGTACTTGATCAGGCCGTCCCGCCTGAACGAGGTGTCCTCCCAGCACGGCAGGGTCGCCGTCGTGGCCTTCCCCGACACTGCCGATGCCGCTACCGCCTTCATCGTGGCTTGCCGCTGGCTCTCCACCTCCGGCGAGCCGGTGCCGACCGGAACCAGCGCCGGCTTGGGCACTGCCGCGAAGCCGGCGTCCATCGAAGCGGCGTGGGCGGGCCGTGTGGCCAGGAGCGCTGTGCAAGCCAAGGTGAGGACGGCCGCGCCTCTCGCAAGTCTCTTCAGCATGTGGCTTCCTTCGTTTGGGCCGGTGTTCTCAGTGGCCGAGACGGGATACGACGTACCACAGGAAACAGGCAGGGTGAATTCTCGGGCGTGTCCCGACTCGTGAGCCGAATTTCCGGCCGTCTGCCTGATCTATCTTGATGGTGAGCCGTGGTGGTTGTGCGGTGGTTGTGTGGCAGTTGTCTCCCTCCTTGACCAGCCGACTGATCAGCGTCAGATTCGGAATGTCATCCGATGAAGAGGGGGCGGTTGATCGAGTTCGGCGTTCTTGGACCGCTGGATGTGCGTCGCGACGGGGTGGCCGTGGCGGTCGAGCCGGCGAAGTGGCGTCGTCTGCTGGCATTTTGTATGTAAACCTGCGCGGGTTCGACCCGAACGGGCCGGTGATGACGCCGGGCGAGGCGGTTCGCGGGTTCCTGCACGCCCTTGCCGTCCCGGCGGACGACATCCCGCCCGTCCTCGACGCGCAGGTGGCGTTGTACCGCAGCCTGCTCGCCGACCGGCGGGTGCTGGTGGTGCTGGACAACGCACGCGACGCCGAGCAGGTGCGACCGCTGCTGCCCGGCTCGCCCGGCTGCGTGGCGGTGGTGACCAGTCGCGAGCAGTTGGCCGGTCTGGTCGCGGTCGAAGGCGCCCAGCCGCTCACCGTGGACCTGCTCACGGCCGCCGAATCCCGCCAACTGCTCGCCGCCCGCCTCGGGCCCGGCCGGGTGGCCGCCGAACCCGAAGCGACCGAGGAGATCGTCGCCGCGTGCGAGGGGCTGCCCCTGGCATTGGCGATCGTGGCCGCGCGTGCCGCCACCCGGCCCGCGTTCCCGCTCGCGACCGTGGCCGGCGAGCTGAGGGAGACGAGCGGCGGGCTGCACAGGCTGGGCGCCGACGATGCCACCACCGACCTGCGGACGGTGTTCTCCTGGAGCTACCACGCCCTGAGCGCCCGGGCGGCGAACCTGTTCCGGCTGCTGGGCCTGCATCCCGGCTCCGATCTCGCGGTGCCCGCCGCCGCCAGCCTGGCCGGCCTGCCACCGGCACAGACCCGGCGACTGCTGGCCGAGCTGACCCGCGCCCACCTGCTCACCGAACAGGCCCCAGGCCGGTACGGCATGCATGACCTGCTGCGCGCCTACGCCACCGAGCTGACCCGGCGGTGGGACGGCGACACCGAACGGCACGCGGCGCTGCTCCGGGTCTTCGACCACTACCTGCATACCGCTCATACCGCGGCGCTGCTGCTGGACCCGGCTCGCGATCCGCTTTCCCTGGTCCCGGCGCAGCCGGGGGTGACGATCCACCCCCTCACCGGCCTTGATGAGGCGCTGGCCTGGTCCGCCGCCGAGCACACGGTCCTCATCGGTGTCGTCCAGCACGCAGCCGAGGCCGGGTTCGACACCCACGCCTGGCAACTGGTGTGGACCCTCGTCCTCGGAGGCGGCCTGGCCGACTTCTTGACCCAGTGCGGGCGCCACGACGCGAACGCCCCAGGGCTCGGCGACGACACCCTGACCCACTACCGGCACGCCCTGTCGCAGTGGGAGAAACTGACCGAATCCTCTGGCAAGGGTCGAACTCATCTCAGCCTCGCCCTGGTTTTCGCCCGCCAAGCCGGCTACCACGACATGCTGCGCCACGCCGAGCAAGCACTTCACCTGTTCCGCGCAGCCGGCCACCAGATCGGACAAGCCTTCGCCCTGGTGGGGATCTGGTGGGCCCACAGCCAGCTCGGCGATCACCGCCAAGCCCTGCCTCACTGTCAGGAGGTTCTGGCCTTGCACCAGCGAAGCGGCGACCGCTACGGTCAGGCGGCCGCCTGGGACAGCCTTGGTCAGACCCTGCATCACCTCGGCCGGCACGCCCAGGCCGTCGCCGGCTACCAGGAGGCTCTCACGCTCTTCCAGCAGCTCGGCGAACCTTACGGACAGGCCTACACCCTCACCCGCCTCGGCGAGGCCCAGCGCGCCGCGGGCGACCGCGACGCCGCCTACCGAGCCTGGCTACGCGCCCTTGCCATCCTCGCCGAACTCGGCCATCCCGATGCCGATACCCTACGGACCAAACTGCACGCCCTCGAACTCGCCCCAATTCACGACGTCATTCCGGCCAGGTAGACAGGATCGACGCCCAAGCTAGCCATCGGGACCGGATCGGCCACCTTCCAAAATGCCGAGTATACGGGGGCGGCTCCCCGCCGGGCCGGGGAGCCGTCGCGCCG
The DNA here is from genome assembly GCF_040683095.1 of Sphaerisporangium sp. NPDC051017. NCBI lineage: Bacteria > Bacillati > Actinomycetota > Actinomycetes > Streptosporangiales > Streptosporangiaceae > Sphaerisporangium > Sphaerisporangium sp. NPDC051017. Next base: position 613 of record NZ_JBFBCI010000006.1, on the reverse strand, counting down.
AGTACCACTCCGGCGGGCGTCCCCCGGGGTTCAGCCCCTGATCAGGGCCGTCTCGCGCGCTGCGGGGCAGTGCGGGCGTGCGGCGCGGGCTTCTTCGAGCGTGCGCGCGGCGCCGAAGGCCAGCACGTCCGAAGAAGACAACCGGATCCGTGCCATTGCAAGATCGGTGCGCGACAGCAGAGCCGAAACCCTCTGTGATCATCGGCGCGTGTCCGTCGTGCCTTCCGGGTTCGGCGCGGACGTTCCAGGTCGCCGAGGGGCACGGCGCAGACGAGGAAAGCGCGGGTGACACGTTCTCGGCGTGTCATCGGGTTCCTTTCGAGAGGAGAACCTGGATGGCCGACGAAGAGACCGAGCTGATCGCCGCGCTCGACGCGGCGGCCGGGGGCGACGACGCCGCCCTGTCCGCCGCGCTGCCCAAGCCCACGTCCAAACTCAACCGTCCGTTCCGGCTCATCGCGCTCGACCTGGCCCCGTCGGCATGACCGCGTTCCGGTGACCCGGGCCACCCCTGCCCCCGCCGCCACCGAGCCCCCGACCTACGCGGCTCAGCGCGCGCAGCCCGTACCCGTGGCCGTGCACGAGCGCGGCCCAGATCGCGACCTGGGCCGCG